>RFXU01000071.1 GCA_009921505.1 Flavobacteriaceae bacterium | reverse complement strand
AACATGGGCATAGGCGGCATCACACCCGCCATGAAACTGAAAATGGCCGCGTAAGTTCTACGGATGCACACCGTTAAAAATGGGGAGATTACCCCTTCCTTATAGCATGAGCAGGTTTTCAGTGGGTCGTTACACCCAAGCCGTTGCCTATACCAGGTCCAACGAAACCTAAATCACGTCCAAAGCCTAAGAAGCGTGCCAAGCCTGAACCGTTTAGTGAACCCAAGTCAGACAATCTCAGCTGATGGCGCCTGCTGCACATTGTGCGGGCCCTGTGTACGTCGAACTATGGTTCTGCTTGGTCAGTGTAGCGTTACACACGGGTTGACAGTGTGCGCCTATTATTGGGCGGTTTTTCCTTATTTTTGCGCCGAGCACCAGTTGTTGCACGACCGAGTGACCGAAATACTGGCAGGCATAGCAAAAAGGCCCTACTCTTTTATCTAATCAGGGAGGTAGCACATGGGCCAGCCAGCTCTCGACAAATTTTATGGATGCAAATCAGCAGCGCTGTTTCTTGTTATCGGTGGAATCAACTGATGGTAGTCCAGCTTCAAATCAGGCATGTCGATGCCACGCCGTACGCAGCTTCTCTCATAGACGGGCATCGCGACTTCGGCTACACCCTCAAAATAGCCTTAGCATATATTATCGACAATTCCATTACTTCTAACGCTCGGGCAGTTCAGTTGATTGCTAACACCTTTACGTACGAGCCAAAGATTGCGTTAGCAGATGATGGTTCAGGCATGACTCAGGCGGATTTGGTCCACCAGCTTAGCCAACAACTGTTCGTCGTCAGATAATCTTGAACTGTGTAACGATAAAGCGAATAAAGATAGGCAAAAAATGGCGAAACCAGTCTCAGCGCAAACCAATAGTCAGTATTGCCTGGAAGAGCAGGTAGGTTTTATGCTGAAGGTTGCTGGACAAAGGCATAGTACAATTTTTCAATTGCTTGCACCGTTCAATCTAACGCTCACCCAGTTTTGTGTAATGGTCAAGCTGCTACAAATTGGAGAATGTTCGCAAAATGAGCTTGGACGACAAACCGCAACGGACGTTGCAACAATTAAAGCGGTCATAGGTCGCTTGCGAAAACGTAACCTTGTCGAGGTAAAAGCGAACCCATTTGACAAGCGACAGTTCATAATCGCTCCAACCAACACTGCAAAAAAACTAGAGAAAGAGATCTACACTACAGGAAAAAAAATCACGGAACAGACACTAAATCCTCTTACGGGGACTGAGCGCAAAATGTTGATGAAGCTTTTGGCCAAAATCTGCTGACTTCAGTCAAACTCTGAAAATTCATCGTAAGTTTTATCATTGCGTTGAAAATACTGCCGCGCCAGCCATCGACACATGCCATCCAGTCCCGGGAATAGCACTCTTTCAGTGATGTTCGATTGATCCAGTTTGTCGCGAACTTCCCATTTAAGATGCGCCGGGACTATGATCTTTCGCCAGATATCGGGATAGGTATGCAGCCAGTCTGTCATTGATTTGCAAGCGCCGATTTGCACTGAAAAGCATGCAAATTGGTTTACAATTCTCGAGCTGATGGAGGGCGGTTCGAAAAAAATAACCTGCTCCGATCCAGATGTATCACTTACATGTTCCAGAGACTTTATGACGCTGGACAGCATTTCGTCCGTGAAAACATGTGCGCCTTCATAAACAAGCCTTTCTTTCAAAGAAGCTTGCAAATGATCGTGGGCCCGATGATAGTCGATCATCCAGATCGCACCGTCGTGCTCCATCGATTCTAGGTTAGAGCATGCGAAGTGCGCCGAGATTAGTGGCGAGTACGTCCAGTCAAGCAGGCGTGTCGGAAGGCCATGATGCTGCGCCAAAGCAATCCAATGCCAAAAATTTTTAGGTTGATCTTCTGATGCTTCCAGATGAGATTTGGCATACTTCACGAAATTGCGAAGCAGGTGTTTCTCCAGATTGACCTGCGCGCCACCATTTCGAGACAGGCTTGGCGATAGTTCGTACTCGGCTCTTGAATGCCCCCTGAAAAGGTATCGTGACCGGTGCCGCCTTATGCCATGATTCCAAGAATTGTCATGCAGGGCTTCCAGAAGCTCAATCCAAGTCGTTACTGTGACCGTATTTTCAGATAGCAGCAGGCTTGAGCTCATTTCTTCCCGCACTGGCCAGTCGCCCATTTTCCACCCCAACAACGATTGAGTTTGTACATTGCTCTCGTCCAGACAAGTAGAATTACCGAAGATTTCTTGAACCCCTGATATCAAAAAATCATTGACTCCCAGCTCAGATGTGTTCGCATACTAACAAATAAAACTAAAAAACAAAGTAGCTTCAGCAAGGAGGAATACAATGACTACAAAGCGCAAAGCAACCATAAGCGCTCTGGTGGCTGCAACTCTTTACGCGGCTCAACCAGCAAGTGCAGCATCGAACATCACACTATGCGGCGGCAGTCCCGGTGGATTATGGTCACTGCTCGGTGCAGGTCTTGACGCCGCTGTGCGTAAGATAGAGCCAGACTCAACGGTCACCTATCAGACGTCCAGTGGTGGTTTTGCAAACATTGTTCAGGTAGCCCAGGGGAAATGCGACCTGGGCATCGTGCATGTGGGCGAAGTAGTGATCGCACAGCGCGGAGAAGAGCCGTTCAAAGAGCCAACCGGTGGCATAGCCGCTGTTTCGATGCTCTATGATTGGGCGCCAATGCAGTGGGTTATCGACAAAGCATATGCCAAGGAAAACGGCCTAAATTCCATTGCTGACCTTGCCAGTTTCGAAGGGTCGTTCGATTTAGTAGTGAACCGACGGGGCATCCTGCCATCAATTCTGGCTGAAAAATCACTTGCTGATGTTGGCGTAACGTTTGACGGCATTGAAGGTGGAGGGGGAAGCGTGCAATTCCAAGGTTCTGGCGGTGCCTCGGAGATTATGCAGGATGGCAAAGCGGATGCATGGGTAAATGCAACATTTATAGGCAGCGGGGCAATAAGAGCGATTGCAGAGAAGCGTGAACTCACACTGTTGTCTGTCCCGGATGAAACAATCGCAATGATGCAGAAAAACTATGGCTCCAAGGCCTTTACCATTCCAGCTGGTGCGTACCCGTGGCTAGATAAAGAAGTAAAAACTTTCGGCGCTTCGGCCGCCCTCATTGCTGCTGAAGATGCGGATCCTGCCTTGGTTAAACTCGTCGCCATGGCAATCTTCCAGCATATGGAAGAGATACAAAGTGTTCACAAGGCAATGGGCGCTTTCAACGGTGAACTAGCTGCATCCGTCAAGGCGTTCGATTATCACCCAGTCGCAGCAGAAGTCATGGCCGCAGCAGGCTTTTGAGCATAGCAAACTAAGCGCCAGCCATTGCCTCAAAATGGCTGACGCACAAAAGGTTACAATCTTTCAATGATGGAAAGGTCCTTATGGGCAGCATCTTGAACCTTTTGTTTTCGACGGGCCGACGTCGACATTTAAACGGATGGCTTTATTGGCCTGTTCGAATATATACCTCTCTATTCACAATGTGGGTTCTTTGGGCAGCAGTCCTGTCGCGTACAGATGCGTTGTCGTTAACGGTCGTGTTTTTGTCCTTGATCTTTGTACCGTCTTTCCTTCTCATTGGAGCGACGGAAAGAGCAAACCCAGACAAGCCTACGCTGATTGACTGGATCTTGTCAGCTTTTGCCGCAGCATGTGCAGCCTATTTTATTTATTTCATCCCCGAAACCGCCTCTCGCATCAGCCTGCTTTCTGACTTGCGAATAGATCAGTTTGTTATGGCGGGTATACTGATCCTGCTGACACTTGAAATCACTCGGCGGACAGTAGGTGTGTTCCTGATGATGATCGTATTGGCATTTATTTTTTATAACCTCTACGGGCACATGATCAACGGCCAACTTGGGCATGGGTATATATCGCTCTCGCACTTCATCGATATTAACGTCTACACAACGGATGGTCTTTTTGGTGTTCCGGTTCGCGTCGCTGCGACATATGCGTTTCTTTTCGTTATGTTCGGAACATTTTTAGAAAAAGCAAAGGGCGGTGACTTCTTTTTTGGGCTTGCGGCGTCGCTGTCGGGTCGTTCGGTAGGCGGGCCTGCCAAAGTTGCGGTCTCATCTTCTGCATTGTTCGGCACAATGTCTGGCAGTCCAACTTCTGACGTTGTCGCAACTGGCTCCATCACAATACCGATGATGAAACGGCTAGGATACCGTCCCGAACTCGCAGGTGGTGTTGAAGTCGCTGCTTCGACAGGGGGAAGCCTATTGCCTCCGGTCATGGGCTCGGCAGCGTTTATTATGGCGGAGATGACCGATGTTGACTACGGAGAGATCGTACTAGCGGCTCTAATTCCTGCACTTCTATACTATCTTGGGATTTTTATACAGGTTCACCTAAGATCGGTGGCCCTGAACCTTGCGCCGCTGGATGATTCAGAGGTGCCAACCCTGGCCGAGACATTACGGAAAGGTTGGCTGTTTCTAATTCCTCTAGGTGGCCTCGTTGGATTACTTGTCGCAGGATATTCTCCAACGATGATTGCAGCCGGTAGCTCCCTTCTGGTTTGGCTGGTATCTTTCTTAAGGCCCGAAACCAGATTGGGTGTAAAAGGCACTATCGAGGCACTCTCGGAAACTGCTATACGCATGTTGGCCGTAACTGGCGCTTGTGCGGCAGCGGGGCTTGTCATTGGCGGCATCACGATGACCGGGTTAGCAGCGAAATTTTCTTTCGTTGCCTTTTCACTAGCCGGCGATCATATCCTTCTGGCGCTTTTGCTAAGCGCAATGGTAACCATCATTTTAGGGCTTGGTATGCCGACGCCCAGCGCTTACGTCCTGGCGGCTGTATTGGTGGGCCCGACACTTGTGAGTGACTATGGCTTTCAAGAGTTGAATGCTCACCTCTTTCTTCTGTATTTTGCAGTTATGTCTGCCATGACACCTCCAGTTGCTGTGGCTGCCTATGCAGCCGCAGCGATCTCAGGCGCAAACCCACTCAGAATCGCAGTTATTTCCATGCGGTTTTCTATTGTTGCCTTCATTGTTCCGTTTATCTTCGTGCTGAACCCTCTGTTGTTGACCCCATTTGTAAGCCTTGAAGCACTGGCGGTTTGCCTGGCAACGGTTCTGGCATGTACTCTAATAGCAGTCGCGTTGGAGATATGCTGGCTTGACACTCTATCGGGGCCCATACGACTTACAATGATCGCAGCCGCTTTTGCACTGTCTGTCCCTCATCTTAATTGGAAACTTTTTGGAGCGGTTATCGGTTTAGGTCTGCTTGTTCATTGCCTCCGAGGATATAAAGGCTACCGGGTCAGTAACTCGGTCTAACTGTTGTAATGATTTGAACCCTGGCTAAGAGCGCTAATACGCAAATGAAAGGAACCAAGTATGTTACTTGATCTTCGCAAGATCAATCAGTTGATTGATTTATGGCTCGATGAGGATGTGAATTACTATGATCTCACTGCGAAGATCATGGTAGACGACGATGCTGTGGCTAAGTTCGGGATGAATGCAAGAGAACCCATTATCCTTTCGGGTTTGAAAATTGCAGAAATGGTATTCAGGAAAATGGATCCGGACTGCAGCTTCGAAACAAACTACAAGGACGGTGACATAGTCGGGAAGGGCGAAACTTTCGCAGTCATTAGAGGCAACGCACAAGCTCTTTTGACGGCAGAGCGCGTAGCACTCAACCTGGTTCAGCGAATGTGCGGGATTGCCGGCCTGACTGCAAAATATGTTAAAGCCATCGAAGGAACAGGTGCCACTTTGCTTGACTCGCGAAAGACAACACCTGGGCTGCGAATGATCGAAAAATATGCGGTGGTTTGTGGCGGCGGCCGCAGTCACCGTTTAGGCTTGGATAATGGCATTATGTTGAAGGACAACCACATCGCCGTTGCCGGCAGCATTGCAGCTGCAGTTAAACGAGCAAAAGCCTACGCACCTATGCTCACCAAGATTGAAGTAGAATGCGACCGTCTGGATCAGGTTGAAGAAGCTTTGGCCAGTGGCGTCGATGTCATCATGCTTGACAACATGACTAACAACGACATGGCAACGGCTGTTGAAATTGTTAACAAACGTGTTCTGCTAGAATGCTCAGGCGGTGTGCGGCTTGATACAATACGGGCCAAGGCCGAAACCGGCGTCGACTTTATCTCAGTGGGGCGCATTACTCAGTCTGCAACCTGCGTCGACATCGGTTTGGATGATATCTGAGTCTCAATTCTTTTGATTGGAAAAGATGTCATGCCTGGAACTTTGTTTCTTATAGTCGGTCCAAGCGGAGTTGGAAAAGACTCCTTGCTGGACGGTGCACGTAAAGCGTTGGAGGGCGCTTGGTTTCGTTTCCCACAGAGGGTCATAACACGCCTTGCCGACGCGGGGAGCGAAGATCATATACCTGCGACAGAAACGTCGTTTGAAGATATGGTTTCAGCTGGTGCTTTCGTACATCATTGGAAAGCTCACGGTCTCAGATATGGAGTCCCGAACGATATACTCAGTAATCTGCAGGCTGGCATTAATGTCGTGGTCAACACCTCCAGAATGGAAGTTGAAACATTCAAACGCAAAATTTCAAAAACGGTCGTGATTTATATAAACGCGTCCAGGGACGTAATTGAGGCTCGTTTGAGAGAACGCGCAAGGGAAACAGAAGAGGAAATCATTAATCGGCTTGAAAGGATTGTAGAGCAATCCCCTAATACCGAGGGCTTGGTGGAGATATCCAACGACACAACCGTGGAAGAGGGGACCGAGAAGCTGATCGAGGTTATCACTGGCTCATGCGACCTTTATGCTAAAGTAGATAAATTATCTGTAGATTTCGGGTCAAAAGCGCTTTGTTTGTTGCATTCTGGAAATCAAGTTGCGACGCGATTGTTGGCTGGTTCAGAGAGGGTCCGCCTTTGTGCAAACAACAAATCGATAACTGCCGATCTGGGATGGACCGAAGCCGAGGCATTTCTGGCGAAAGATACTTGCGCCATATCTGAAAAGGTTCTGTCCACCTTGGGCGTTAAATCAGGTCACTCTGTAAGAATCGAACGATCACCCACACCCAAAAGTCGCGTCATCCTTCAAAAGAAGGTACGCGGTGGTGAGCTGAACTCTGATGAAATACACACTATGGTCAGAGACCTTGTAGATGGAGCGTTCAGCGATTCTGAAATCGCTGGCTTCCTGGTATCAGCTTCGCGAAACTTAACGATTAACGAAGTAATCGAGTTGACCAAAGCCCGCGCACAATACACACAAAAACAAAAATGGAACGCGGAGATTGTTGTCGACAAGCATTCTATGGGCGGAATCCCGGGAAACAGAATTTCACCGATTATCATTCCAATCATCGCGGCTTTTGGTCTGACCATGCCAAAGACATCGTCTCGAGCGATCACTTCAGCGGCTGGAACGGCTGACATGATGGAAGTACTTGCAAGAGTCGACCTGACACCAGACCAAATGGCACAGATAGTCAACAAAACAGGCGCGTGCATCGCCTGGAACGGGCGCCTGACCCACTCACCCGTCGATGACGTAATGAATTCTATCAATCGCCCACTTGGGCTTTCCTCGGCGCTATTGGACATATCCTCGATTCTATCCAAGAAGTTGGCTGCGGGGTCTACGCATGTCCTGATCGACTTGCCGATCGGCCCTCAGGCAAAAACGGTTTCTCAGGAAGAAGGCGAAAGCTTGAAGCAACTATTTGAAGCGGTTGGGGCCGGTGTAGGGCTCAAGGTTCATGCCAACCTTGCGGACGGGACAAAGCCTGTCGGCCATGGTGTTGGGCCTGTCCTGGAAACAATTGACGTGCTCAATGTTCTGTCAAATGAACCAGGTGCTCCACAAGACCTGCTAAAAAAATCGGTTCAGTATGCGGCGCATATTCTTGAATGGACCGGAGCGGTCGACAAAGGCCAGGGACAAGGCAAAGCCATGGGTATTGTAAACAGCGGAGAAGCCTATGAAAAACTTCAGGAAATTATGCAAGCTCAGGGAATCCAGTCAAAGAAACTGATGCCTGGGCGGTTCACATCTGAAATTGCTGCAGACAGAAGCGGCACGCCTCCAGCCAAAAGGCGCTGAACGAAGCAATAGAAAAAGCAGACCATACGACCTCGATCGTTCGAAAATGGTCTGAAGAAACTTAAAAAAGCAGCGCGGTGTCGGGTTTATGAGGCCAAAACTTATATCCCAACCAGATGCATGGTGCCTAGCTTCCTCATAGGTGTCTGGTTGTAGTGTCAGGGACTGCCCAGCGCCTGTAAAGACTTTAACAGCCTTCTTGGGCCTAACTACCAACAAGTCCCGTGATCTGGCTGACGGCAATGCGGAGACCCAGATTGGCTGCTAGTTACTACAGATGGCTTTAGCTTAAATGAGTGAGGATTTACATTTTTGGAGTTGAAAACCTTTTCTACGCTATATGAGGTCGTCGAAGGGCTGATTTTCGATAGCATTTAATAAGTCTGGTTCTTGCAGTGATAGGTACTTCGGGAAGTGAGCAAGTATGTCATTGCTTACATAGCCTTGCTTAGATTTGATGCCGTCATATTCCTCGGGCGCCCGTTCAATTTTGCCACCATTGACTTGCCAGTAATAAGCAAGCTGCCGCTGGTAAGCGATATAAAGACTTTTGAGTTGGATGATTTTTCCAAGCTGACGCTGTCTGTAGCTTTTGGTGATGTTGCTTGATTGGTGGTTTAGGGCCTGTCCGATGGCATGATCGTCAAAGCCAGCCAGATTGGCATGTTCTGCGAAGGTGCGGCGCAAGTCGTGTGCTTTGAAACGGAATTTGTCGGAAACCTTGGCCATTTTGCGGCGGCATTGGTCAGAAGTCATCTTAAAAACAAGTGGTGTATGGGCATTGGTCAGCCACATCTGATCAAGCACATCTGAAATCATGCCAACATTTGCTATCGTATGAACCCTTTTGTTCTTTGTGTTGCGAAAGGAAATAGCTTCTTCGGTAACGTCGCCCCAAGTCAGGTAAAGCGCCTCACTTCTTCGGCACCCAGTTAGAAGAAGAAACATAAGGTATGCGAAGATATCGTCACCCTTAGTCCTAAACAAATTTTCAAAGGCATAGTTTTCCATAAGTTGAACAATGTCAGAGCCTTCTAAGAATGTATCTTTTGATGATGACTGAAGGCTGAGGCCGAAATCTTTGTAAGCCTCACTGACAGGGTTAAATGGTAGGCGGGAGATGTTGAGAACCGCCTTAAGTGTGCGAAACGCTTTGTTGACGTAGTTTTCTGATAGGCCACTACTCAGCATTTGGGTGCGGCGCTGTAAAACCAAGTCCTCGCTAATCGCAGATACTGGCATATGCAGCCAGTCTTTAAAGTTCTTTTCAATAGCGCTCTTGTATGTCGTGATAGTCGACTGAGTTAGCCGTGACCCTTTGTTCACAATATACCGCTCTGTAGTTTTGGCGAGGCTATCATGGGGTGATTTTTCCACCCGTCTTGTGTGATTGATGTCTTCACCTTGCGCTAGGCGCAGCAGTGCATCTCGTGCTTTTATCCTTGCATCTTCTAAGGATACTAAGTCCACGGAACCAATTTGATGGCGAATGTTTCTGCCGCCTCGCTTCCTTGCTTCGACGATATAAGTGGCTTTTCCTTTTCCAGTAACCTTGATACCAAACCCCTGAAGTTCAGAATCTCTCACATACTGGATGGCACCTGTGGCCTCGAGCGAGAGCAAAGTTCTTTGTGTGATTTTGGTCTTGATGTTCAAGTCCCATGACTCCTTGCGGTAGGCGTTTGGTAGGCAGGAATGACAAGACAGTAGTGTAGTGCTAGTAATAATGTCTATATTTTATTGGTATGCGGGCGTGGCGGAATGGTAGACGCATGGGACTTAAAATCCTTGGGGCGCAAGCCCGTGCCGGTTCAAGTCCGGCCGCCCGTACCACCTAACCCAATCTAGCTGTTCAAAATAAACTGCTCTAGATCCTCAGATTTGAGTTCAAATTTTTCTTTTTGTATTTGTTTGGCTTGTTTGTTGTTATTTTTGAGCTGATCGATAAGACTATCAATCTCATCTGGTAGCTCTTCAAAATTATCGTCACTAGACATACAAATATTTATCACTCACATGTGTAAATGCATTACAAAATAGTACTAATGCTTTTTCTTTGCAGCAACAGAATTTAACTAACTTACAAGAAGTTGT
>RFXU01000008.1 GCA_009921505.1 Flavobacteriaceae bacterium | reverse complement strand
AAAAACCTGGCCTTGGCCAACAAAGCGGGGGATGGGGTTTTGGTTACTTTTTTACTTGAAAATGATTTTGAGTTTCCAAAAAGCAGTGTGATAAAGATTTACGCCTCGGGAATAATTGGGGGGAATAATTTGGCCATACTTCCCGCGGATGGCGATCCCATTATGGCGCAGGCCGGTGATACATTACGGGGAGAACTTGAATCGGGTATGATTGATGGGCTGATTGAGAAGTTTTCGCCGATCGAAAAAAGCCTACTTTCCACTTTGACAAAAGTAGATTCAGTGCTTTCAGACATCGATCAAGTTTTGGATGCGCGATCAAAACAACACTTACGCCAAAGCATGGAGAGTTTAAGTGTGGCTATGGATCAACTCAGTCAAACAGCGACGGGTTTAAATGTGCTTGTGGATCGCAATCAAAATGAACTCGATGCCGCCTTCAAAAGTATTTTGAAAACCTCTACTAATTTAGAGACCATAACAGATTCAATTGCTGCAGTGAACACAGCACAAATGCTGAAAGATCTTTCTGGATCCATCAGTGCTTTAAATCAGATTACCAATTCTATGGCCCAAGGAGAAGGAAGTCTTGGGGCATTAATTCAAGATGATGGTTTATATCAGGATTTAAGAACCCTCACTGAAGATGCTCAAAATTTACTTAAAGACATCAAAAGTAAACCTAAGCGTTATGTGCATTTTTCCCTTTTTGGACAAAAAGACGAACCCGAGGAAAATCAATCTAACCAAAAGGATAATTGATGGGAGCTTGGCCAAGTCTATCTAACGTCATTTTTGCCCTTATACTTGCAACGGGTGTAGGCTATTTTTCCTATAATATGCGTCGCCTAATCGCCTTGATTAAAAAGGGCCGTCCTATAGGTAGAGTGGAGGATAAAAAACAGCGTTGGCGCAATGTGTTGTATATCGCCTTAGGTCAATCCAAATTGGTGAAGCGTCCCGTATCAGGGTTGATGCACGTTTTGGTCTATTTAGGGTTTATTATCATCAACATTGAAGTTTTAGAAATTGTCATTGATGGTTTGTTCGGAACCCACCGTATATTTCAATTTATAGGGCCGGTTTACGGAGTCCTCATTGGGCTTTTCGAAGTATTGGCGGTTTTGGTTTTTATTGCTGTAGTGGTTTTTTGGCTGCGTCGAAATGCATTGAAATTAAAGCGCTTTTGGTCTCCAGAGATGAAGGGATGGCCAAAAACCGACGCCAACCTAATTTTGTATTTTGAAATGGTGCTCATGGGCCTATTTCTTATGATGAATGCTGCTGATCTGAGTTTTCAGCAAATGAATCAAGGGAATTGGGTGTCCGGTTCCATATACGCCCTGATTCAAAACTGGCCTGAGGCGCAACTGCACATTATCGAACGCTTTTGCTGGTGGGTGCATATAATCGGAATCTTAGGCTTTTTGAATTACCTCTATTTTTCTAAACACTTACACATCCTCTTAGCTTTTCCAAATGTTTACTTCGGGCGTACAAACAACCCAGGTCAATTTGAAAATCTAGATTCTGTCACGGAACAAGTAAAACTCATGATGGATCCGGCCGCAGATCCTTATGCGGCGCAGCCCGAGGGAACAGTTCCAGAAAAATTTGGGGCCAGTGACGTGACCGATTTGACACAGGTCCAATTGCTCAACGCCATGACCTGTACCGAATGTGGTCGCTGCACGAGTGAATGTCCGGCCAACCAAACCGGTAAACTCCTTTCACCGAGAAAAATAATGATGGACACTCGTGATCGACTTATGGCTCTGCCTAAGGAAGGTGACAGTAAACAACTTCTTGACGACTACATCACACGTGAAGAATTGTGGGCCTGTACTACCTGTAATGCTTGCGTTGAGGCCTGTCCCGTAAGTATTGATCCGGTATCGATTATTATGTCGATGCGTCAATATTTGGTTATGGAACAATCTGCGGCACCATCAGAGCTTAACGTGACCATGAGCAACATAGAAAATAACGCAGCGCCTTGGCCTTTTAATCAGCAAGACCGCGGCAATTGGATTAATGAATAAGAAAATAAAAAAATGAGCAAGAATCAAGATCATTTATTAAACAAGAAAGAAGAGCAAGGGCATACCGTAAGTCCAGTTTTGCCAGAAGGAATTAAAAATTATTTGATCGATATCGATGGGACGATCTGCGATGACATACCCAATGAAGAGCCTGAGCGTATGGCCACAGCAGAGGTCTATCCGGATGCTCTAAAAACACTTAATCGTTGGTACGAACAAGGACACATTATTTGTTTCTTTACCTCACGGACAGAAGACCACAGAAAAGTAACCGAAGATTGGCTCGCTCAGCACGGATTTAACTATCATAGTTTGTTAATGGGCAAACCTCGTGGAGGAAATTATCATTGGATTGATAATCATTTAGTTAAGGCCACGCGTTATAACGGAAAGTTTACCGATCTCGTAGAAAAAGAAGTAACCATTCAAGTATTTAACGATTAACAAAAGCGTTATGGAAAAGGCATTAAACGTACCCACTATGGCAGAATGTCAAGCACAAGGAAAACTTCCAGAAGTTTTGTTCTGGGTGGGTTGTGCGGGTAGTTTTGATGACCGGGCCAAAAAAATAACCAAGGCTTTTGCCAAATTACTACATGCCAGCGGAGTTTCATTTGCTGTTTTGGGCGCAGAGGAAGGTTGTACAGGGGATCCTGCCAAACGATCTGGAAATGAATTTTTATTTCAGATGCAAGCCATGATGAATATTGAAGTTCTCAATGGATATGGTGTAGGACAAATTGTTACGACGTGTCCCCATTGTTTTAATACCCTAAAAAACGAGTATCCTGGATTAGGTGGAAACTATCAAGTGATGCATCATACGCAATTCCTGAAAAACCTTATGGACAGTGGTCGCCTCAAAGTTTCTGGAGGGAGTTTTAGAGGTAAAAAGATCACTTACCACGACCCATGCTATCTCGGGCGCGCCAATGGTGAATACGAAGCGCCAAGAGCACTTTTGTCCGCTTTAGAATCTGAGCTCATTGAAATGAAGCGATGTAAAACGCGTGGATTGTGTTGTGGTGCAGGGGGTGCCCAAATGTTTAAAGAACCAGAAAAAGGCAATAAAGACATTAATATTGAGCGCTCCGAAGAGGCCATAGAGACGGGTTCATCCTATGTGGCCACAGGATGTCCTTTTTGCAACACCATGATGACCGATGGCGTTACCGCCAAAGGCGCCGAGTCCAAAGTCACCGTAATGGATGTTGCGGAGCTTATCGCCAAAGCGGCCGATTTATAATTTAATTAATAACACATGTTGGTTTCTTTCGACAGTTTACCGGATCATGCCCGTATTTGGATTTATCCATCAAATCGAAAACTCTCTGAAGAAGAAGTTGCTTTGGTTAAGGAGCGTACTTCAGAATTTTTAACTCAATGGACGGCGCATGGCACGGATCTTATGGCTGGTTTTGATTTGCCTTACGATCGATTTTTAGTGATCGGTTTGAATCAAGATCAAGCGGCGGCTTCAGGCTGCAGTATCGATGCTTCTGTGCGCTTTATTCAATCGCTTCAAGAGGAACTGGGGATTGATCTTTTAGATAAAATGAATGTCACCTTTTACTCGGGTGATTTTATTGCCCATAAATCATTAATTGAGTTCAAGAAAATGGCCAAAAACAAATCGGTTTCGCGCAATACCGTGGTGTTTAACAATTTGGTCAACACAAAAGAGGAATACCTCAATTATTGGGAGGTGCCTGCTCATGAAAGTTGGCATAATCGCTTTTTGCCCTAAAGTTTATTTTTTTACACGCCCTCAAAATTATATGAACCGCATTCTACTGTTAATCTGTCTTAGTTTCTCTTTTTCTTGGGCTATTGCTCAAGAAAGTACCCGGGCTGATTTGATTCCAGACCCTTTGCTAGCGGGAGAAGACTCAGAAAGACAAGGGCAGTGGGTGGACAGTGTTTATGCCAGCATGAGCTTAGGCCAAAAATTGGGGCAGCTATTAATGATTGACGCCTTTTCTCAAGAAGGTCCTGCAAAAAGAGAGAAGCTTGAAGCTTTGATAAAAAATTATCATGTTGGTGGGGTTATTTTTTCCAAAGGAGGTCCGATCCGCCAAGCTCAGTGGCTTAATCGTTTTCAACAGATGAGTCAAGTTCCTCTTTTGGTCGCAATGGACGCTGAGTGGGGGCTCGCTATGCGATTAGATTCGACTTACGCCTTCCCATGGAACATGACCTTGGGCGCCATTAAAAACAAGGAATTGATCCAAAAAACAGGACAACATATAGGGACGCATCTCAAAAGAATGGGCGTCCATATCAATTTTGCTCCTGTAGTGGATCTCAATACAAATCCAGCCAATCCAATCATTGGCAATAGAGCCTTTGGATCTGACCCCGAACAAGTCACAGAATCTGCACGGGCATTTATGAGGGGAATGATGTCGGCTGGAGTTATGGCCAATGCCAAACATTTTCCGGGCCATGGAGATACCGACAAGGATTCTCATAAAACATTACCCACTGTGGCCTTTAGCCGTGCGCGCATTAAATCTGTTGAGCTTTATCCCTACACACCCTTGATTCGTTCTGGATTGGGTAGTGTAATGGTGGCCCATCTTAACGTTCCAAAACTTACGGGTAAAAGAGGATGGCCCACCTCATTATCAAAACCAGTGGTTACGGACTTGCTTCAAACCGAAATGGGGTTCAAGGGTTTAGTATTTACTGATGCCTTAAACATGAAGGGCGTAGCCGATTTTAAAAACCCAGCTGATATTGCCCTTGGGGCTTTGGAGGCGGGAAATGACGTTTTGTTAATCCCTGAAGACGTGCCTGCGACAATAGAACGCTTAGTTTGGGCCTATAACAATCAAAAACTATCTGAGCAGCGTCTGAGTCATTCTGTAAAAAAGATATTGAAGGCCAAATATCTGCTTGGCGCTCATGTTTCCAATCCCGTGTCTACTGAAAATCTTGTTGAAGATCTCAATCGTCCCGAAGATAATGCGCTGCACTTGACCTTAATGGAGTCTGCCGTCACGCTGCTCGAAAACAAGCATCAACTCCTGCCCTTAACCTTAAATCAGGATGAAAAAGTGGCTTATGTAGGCCTGGGGGAAGATTCAGGCGCGGTGTTTTTTGATCAATTGATGCAATACAAAAGGATCACACGCATTAATGCGACCACCTTAGATGAATGCCTGAATCAACTTGAAGGCTTTGACCGTGTAATTATTGGGGTCCATATGTCCAACGAAAATCCATGGAAATCTCACAAGTTATCTAATCAAGACAAGGTTTGGATTCACGAAATCGCGCGCACGCACAAAACAGTTTTAACTGTGTTTGCGAAGCCATATGCCTTAAATGATTTGGACGCCGTCAGTAACTTAGAATCGGTCATATTGGCGTATCAGAATAGTTTTTTTGGTCAAAAGGCCGCGGCTGAATTAATCTTTGGTGCCATTAAGGCTCAAGGACAATTGCCTGTAGACTTGCGTCATTGGTCCCAGGGAAGAGGGCTCAAAACAAGCGAACGACCCATGCTCAAATACGGTATCCCCGAAGGGGTGGGTGTTTCCTCTAAAGGATTAAAAGCGGTCGACAGTTTAATTGATTTGGGATTGGCTCAGGGCATGTTCCCAGGGGCTCAAGTGCTCATTGCTCGAAAAGGGCAGATAATATACCATCGCGCAGCGGGATATCATACTTATGACAGCCTACAAGGGGTTAAGACCACAGACCGATATGACTTAGCTTCACTAACTAAAATACTGGCCACTTTGCCTTTGGTCATGAAGGAATTTGATCTGGGAAACCTCACGATGGAGTCCACCGTGGGCTCAATGCTTCCGGAGTTCAAAGAAAGCAATAAGGATAGCATTACTTTAGTCAGGATGTTATCTCATTATGCCGGTTTTCAAGCTTGGATACCCTATTATAGGGCTACGGTTGATTCAGTGACTGCGATGCCGCTTACGAAGTATTACCGAACCACCCCGACAATGATTGAGGATACTCTGGGGCTGAATAACGATTCTATAGTGCGCTATACCTTTGATGTGCCGGTAGCTCAAGACTTATATATGCGTCGCGATTACCGGGACAGCATCATCGCACAGATCAAAGAAAGCGAACCCTTGCCAAAAGTGATATACAAGTACAGTGACCTCCCGTTTTATCTGCTTCAGAAATATCTTGAACAAAAAAGCAATCACTCATTAGACGCCTTGGCTCATGATCAATTTTATGGTCCAATAGGCGCATGGAGCATGGACTTTAAACCAAAATCTAAAGCCACACTTCAAGACATTGTGCCTAGTGAAAAAGATGATTATTTTCGACAACAAACGATTCATGGCGATGTTCATGATCCTGGAGCAGCAATGCTCGGTGGGGTCGGTGGACACGCGGGTTTATTTGCCAATGCAGTCGATGTCGCTAAGATGATGCAGATGTACCTATGGAAAGGTAGTTATGGGGGGCAGCAATGGATCTCTGCTGAGACCATTGATCGATTTAATACCTGTTATTTCTGCACAGAAGAGGTGCGACGGGGTGTAGGTTTTGACAAACCGCAACTCGAGGAAGACGGGCCCACCTGTGGTTGTGTTTCTATGACAAGTTTTGGTCACAGCGGATTTACCGGAACTTTTGCATGGGCAGACCCCGAAGCTGAAGTGGTTTATGTATTTTTGTCAAACAGAACTTACCCTACAGCAGAAAATAGAGCCCTGATCAGTAGTAATCTGAGAACCGAAATTCAGGCGGCCATTTACGAGGCGATTATTGATTAGGTTGTGAAGAGTAATTCTGAAATTTAACGACTCTGCTTATGAATATAGCGATTGTTTGTTATCCAACCTTTGGAGGTAGTGGTGTACTTGCCACAGAACTTGGAATCGCTCTAGCGGATATGGGGCATCAGGTCCATTTTGTAACGTATAAACAGCCTGTTAAGCTTGCCTTGCTTTCCCATCACGTTCATTTTCACGAGGTCGCTGTCCCTGATTATCCACTATTTCGTTATCAACCTTACGAACTGGCGCTATCGAGTAAGCTTGTCAACGTGGTTAAAGACCATAATATCGAAATCCTACATGTGCATTATGCCATCCCTCATGCCTATGCAGGCTACATGGCCCAGCAAATGCTTCTTGAAGAGGGTATAAAAATACCCATGGTAACGACCTTGCATGGTACGGACATAACCTTAGTGGGGAATCACCCATTTTACAAACCTGCCGTAACCTTCAGTATCAATAACAGTGATGCGGTAACTTCAGTTTCGGAAAGTCTAAAACAGGATACCTTAACTCATTTTACCATTAAAAGACCTATTGAGGTTATTCCCAACTTTATTGATTTATCGAAAATGGGCCAACAAGATGGGCCATGTGAACGCAATGCTATGGCAGAACCCCATGAGCGTATCATTACCCATGTAAGTAATTTACGTCCGGTAAAGCGTCTATTGGATGTTGTTGAAATATTTGATCAAATTCTCGAGCAATGTCCGGCGCGCCTGGTAATCGTAGGAGATGGTCCGGACAAAGATTTAGCGAAAGCACTCATAGAACAAAAAGGGATCAAATCAAAGGTTCAGTTTATGGGGAATAGTGACGAAGTTCATAAGATTCTGTGTTTAACCGACTTGTTTTTATTGCCTTCGGAGATTGAGAGTTTTGGTTTAGCCGCTTTAGAAGCTATGGCGTGCCGTGTCCCCGTGATTTCTACTGATGTAGGAGGACTTCCTGAAGTGAATAAACACGGGTTTAGCGGTTATTTATCTGAGGTTGGTGATGTCTCATCCATGGCAAAATATGCCTTATCGATCTTAAAGGATGAGCATACCTTAAATCAATTTAAAGATAATGCCCGAGCTCAGGCCCAAAATTTCGCGATCGAGTTGATCGTCCCTCAATACGAGCAGCTTTATGCAAAAACGATTGCTGAATCAGCACTCGTAAAATAATTATAATTTAATACTTTGTGTGAGCGCATGGGAATATCCGCGCTGCGTCGAGAACATTAAAATCCAAATCGAAGGGCCAAGGCCACATCAAAGGTTAGGGAATCATAATAGCCACCAAGACCATATTCTGGCCTAATGTCCAATCCCAAATGAATCGGCGTATCAAAGAATACTTCGATCCCCGTATATTCCACGCCAATAATTCCCGAAAACAATAAGTTCGCACTGCTAAAAGCCTCGTCGCCCGAATCGCCATCACTTACATTTTGATAAAGAAAACCAGTACCGCCACCGTAATAATACTGAAATTCTCCATCCAAAAGTTTAACCCATTGATACGCTGCACTGAGCTTAAAGAGCTGTTGATTAGCATCGTTGCGACGATTGCTGCGCCATCCTAGATCCACTTGATAACGTGTAGCTTCGGAAATGGCTTGCTGATAGCTCAGTTCTGGGCCAACGCCCCCGTTATCTCCAAAACGCAATCCTAGCGCATGATTGGGAATACTCTGTGCCCAAATTGAGGCAGAAAAAAACAAAAATAAAATAAGAAAAGTGGACTGTTTCATAGGGTGTAAAAATAACCAATTTATCCCTTTATCACTCCTTATGAATTTAGTTAACTTTAAGCCATGGAGCGCAGCATAGAGCAACAATTTGATTTTGAAGATTTAGATCGAATTTTATCGGGCAGTTGCCATAGTGACCCCTTACACGTCATGATGTATGCCACAGACGCCTCTGTCTATAGAAATCGTCCCAAAGCTGTAGTTTATCCAAAAACAGATCAGGATATTTCTATCGTACTCAGTTGGTGTGCCGAACGAGGAATTTCGGTGACGCCACGGGCGGCTGGTACCTCCTTAGCGGGTCAATGCATTAGTGATGGGGTGGTTCTTGATGTTTCCCGTTATTTGAATCAAATTATTCATCTTGATGCCGAGCAAAAAACAATCACTCTGCAGCCCGGGGTAGTCCGGGACGAACTTAATCGATTTTTAAAACCCTATGGATTATTTTTTGGTCCGAATACCTCAACCTCCAGTCGCAGTACAGTGGGCGGTATGGTTGGAAATAACAGTAGTGGAACGACCTCTATAAAGTATGGGGTCACCCGGGATAAAGTATTGGCCTTATCGGGTTATTTAGCCGATGGTCAATGGGTTAGTTTTTACCGTCCAGGATTTAATCCAAAGCATCAAGAACAGCGCAACCTCCCTAATGATGATTTGGGGAATAAGGCCAGTGACTCTAATGGAAGACAGCAAAATCTAACAGATTCAATTATTGAATTATTGTCCGAGGAGAAAACCCGACAGGAAATATTACAACAGTATCCCAAACCCAACATTCATAGACGCAATACAGGCTATGCCATGGATTTGCTCGCTGCTCAATGGGATCAAGAAGGGCCTAATCCACAAGACTTAGATTTACTTCCACTTCTTTGTGGTAGTGAAGGAACCCTTATGGTTACTACCGCCATCACCCTAAGCTTAGATGAGTTACCCCCTCAGCACAACGCTCTGGTTGTATTGCAATACGCGGATATGGAAGAATGCATGCTCGATGTGGTTTCGGCCATGAAACATGAACTTTATACCTGTGAACTCATTGATGATGTTGTTTTGGATTGCACAGCTCAAAACAGTTTATATACGGCTTATCGTTTTTTTGTCAAAGGCACCCCGAAGGCTGTCTTATTTTGTGAATTGCGCGATGACACCCCGCAGGGCTTGGCGCATCAAGTGGATCAATTTTGTCACGAGTTAAATCAGCAAAATCGCGCGTATGATGTGCAAGTTTTGCATGGAGATGATATTGATAAAGCGATTAAGTTACGCATAGCCGGTCTTGGACTTTTAGGGGCAATGGTCGGTGATAAAAAGGCAGTGGCTTGTATAGAAGATACAGCGGTCTCTTTAGAAGATTTACCTGAATTTATAGGGGCCTTTACTGCCATTATGAAATCTTTTGGTCAAAAAGCAGTTTATTACGCTCATGCAGGGGCAGGTGAACTGCATTTGCGCCCCATTTTAAATCTTAAAAAAGATCAGGATAAAAAGGATTTTCGTGCCATTACCCAAGCCGTAAGTACTTTGGTTAAGCAGTACCGCGGTTCACTTTCTGGAGAACATGGCGATGGCATCGTGCGCTCGGAATTCATTAAAGAGCAAATAGGCGTGGAAAATTACCATCGTCTTGTTGCTTTAAAGAAGCTTTTTGATCCCCAAGGTTTGTTGAATCCGGGTAAAATTGTGGATCCATGGCCTATGGATGAGCGATTTAGAGTAGAGACCACCAAAAACGCCAAAGCGATTAATACTCGATACGATTTTTCAGCCCAACAAGGTATCTTGAGTCTGAGTGAGCAATGTAACGGTAGCGGTGATTGTCGCAACAGCCATGAGCACCAGGGAATGCTTTGTCCGAGTTATCAAGCCACAAAAAACGAACGAGACACTACACGGGCCAGGGCCAATGTGCTTAGGGAAGTGCTCAGTAGCGGGGATACCGATATAGAGCGATGGGGGAGCAGTGCGTTAAATGAAGCCTTTGATTTATGTGTGGGTTGTAAAGCCTGTCACAATGAATGTCCCAGTAAGGTGGATATGGCCACCGTCAAGTCTGAATTACAACATCAGCGTCGAAAACTCGGTTTTTCAAAAAAATGGGATTGGTTTTTCGGGAATAATACTCTGTATTATAAATATTTGTTTAAAATACCTGCCGTCCTTAGAGCAGCCTTAAACAGTGCCTTTTTAGCGGGGATTATAAAGACTAAATACGCTATTGCACCAGAGCGTAGTTTACCTAAATTTCCTAAGTACTCATTTTCACAACGCCTGGCCAATGCACAGCGCCAAGCCAATGTTCAAAAGAACATGAGCGAAACAGGCCATAAAACGGCAGATCATTTAGGTCTAAATAGGGAAAAGGGTCAAAGGATTTATTTGTGGATCGATGAGTTTAGTGATTATTTGGAGCCTGAAATAGCCCAAGATGCCTATGAGTTGCTTGTGGGTTTAGGATATGATGTGATTTGTATCACCGGACTGAATAGTGCCCGGGCCCTGCTGAGTAAAGGCTATTTGGATAAAGCAAAACACATTATTGACCAGAATCTCAATTATTTTGAGACCCATTGTTCACAGGGCCCGGTATTGGGGATTGAGCCGTCGGCACTCTATGGGGTTCGAGATGAATATTTGCGCTTGGCTTCTGATCAATCCCTGGCTGAAAAGTGGAAGACAAAGGCCTTTATAGTGGAAGAATTTTTGGCTCAAGAAATTCGCTCTGGGCACATAACCAAGGCATCGTTTACTGATCAGTCTCTAAAACTAAAGCTTCATTTGCATTGTCATCAAAAGTCATTAGGAGAAGTTAGAGACACCTTTGAATTACTGAACTTGCCAGCGGGGTATCGCCCGACTCTTATTCCCTCTGGTTGCTGCGGGATGGCCGGGAGTTTTGGTTTTGAAAAGGAGCATTACCCGACCAGTATTGCGATGGCAGAGTTACACGTACTGCCTGCCGTGCGGCGTGCTGAACCTGAAACCTTAATTGTCGCCAACGGGACTTCCTGTCGCCATCAAATAGAGGATGGCACTGAGCGTAAGGCCTTGCATCCAATTACGGTCATGCGGCGTGCTTTGAACAATTTTAACCTTAAGTAAGTCGACGCTTATAGGCCGTCATTGCAGACAGAATATGGGACCAATCATTGTCCTCTTCTAATTCTTCAGGTGTCATAGATTCAGATTGATCCCGGTGGCTTTCGTCCCAATAATAAAGGCGCCAAGATTCATTGTGATATTCAAGGGCGGATAAATTTTCAATCCAATCGCCACTGTTCAGATAAAGGGTTTGTCCCTTGGACGTTTTGAATTCCTGAATTTTTGGTTGATGAATATGCCCACAAATGACATAATCAAATTTGTTATCGATAGCCAAATCCGTCGCGGTTTCTTCAAAATTTGAAATAAAACTCACAGCACTTTTTACACTGTTTTTTATTTTTTTTGAGAGAGAATAGCGTTCTCGGCCCATTTTCAATAGAACAAAATTTATGAGTCTATTCAAAACAATGAGTAAATCATAGCCCCAACCTCCGAGTTTGGCAACCCATTTCGCGTGTTTCATGGTGGCGTCAAACACATCCCCATGAAAAAACCAGGCTTTCTTACCATCGAGTTCAAGGGTGAGTTTGTTCAATATGCGAATATTACCCATTTTTGTTCCTGCAAATCGTCTTAAGGCTTCATCGTGATTGCCGGTGATGTAATAAATCTTAGTGCCCTTTGCGGCAAAAGAAAATAGTTTTTTGATAATCAGAATATGCGCCTTTGGAAAGTAGCGCTTTCGAAACTGCCAAATGTCAAAAATATCTCCATTGAGGACCAATTGCTTTGGTTTGATTGAATTGAGATAATTTAAAACTTCCTTTGCATGGCAGCCATAAGTCCCCAAATGAATATCGGATAGGACGACTAAATCAATTTTTCGTTTCATACATCAATAATTACAAATTACCGCCTTCGTAATAAGCAAATCATCACCCCATTGTTAAATTTCGATAACTTGAACTTTAACCTATGGTTATTATGTTAAGACGAGGTTAATTGACATAAGAAGTGGTAAACTTGTGCCGAATACCTTCAGGGCTATAAATGGAGGTCTAAGAAGGGACTGAATAGCGTTTAAAATGGCGCTCAATCCCATTGGAATTCTTTTTATTCTCAAGGCAATGGGCTACATTTGTTTAAATTCACATTATGGCGGGCGCAATATTTGGATCGTTATTGACATTAAGCACTTTTGGGGAATCCCACGGACCGGCTATGGGCGGTATTTTATCTGGATGCCCCGCTGGCTTAACCCTAGATTTTGAAGCCATAAATTTTGAACTTTCACGGCGTAAACCAGGCCAATCAGCTATTGTTACCCAGCGTAAAGAACCTGATGGGGTGAAATTTTTATCAGGAATTTATGAAGGGGTAACCACAGGTACGCCTATTGGATTTGTCGTGGAAAATGCCAATCAAAAATCAGGAGACTACGACCATTTAAAATCTGTTTATCGCCCCTCGCATGCCGATTATACGTATGAAAAAAAATACGGCCATCGGGACCATCGTGGCGGCGGACGGGCCTCGGCAAGGGAAACAGTAAGTTGGGTGGTTGCAGGAGCGATCGCCAAACAAATTATCCCTAAAGTTAAAATCTCAGCCTATGTCAGCGCAGTAGGCCCCCATGAGTATACGGGTCAAATTGATGAGCAGGCACTAAAGCAGGTCGAGCAAAATGTACTTCGGGCTCCAGATCACATTTGGGCAAAAGAAATGGAAGAATTCATCAAGTCAGTCCGAAAGGAGGGCGATACTGTGGGTGGGGTCATTAGTTGTCATGTTGATGGGGTGCCCTTAGGTTGGGGTAGCCCTGTTTTTGAAAAACTTCATGCAAGTTTAGGTAAAGCAATGTTGACCATAAATGCCGTAAAAGGTTTTGAATATGGGAGCGGATTTCAAGGCGCTAAAATGCGTGGCAGTGCCCATAATGATCTGTACCGAGCCGATGGTCGAACCCAGACCAATTACAGTGGAGGAATACAAGGCGGAATCAGCAATGGAGAACCTATTTTTTTTCGTGTGGCCTTCAAGCCTGTAGCAACACTCATGCAAACTCAAGAGGTTTTGGATAAAGACGGTCAAATAAAAACGCAAGGGGGTAAGGGTCGTCATGATCCTTGTGTAGTTCCTCGAGCTGTGCCCATAGTCGAGGCGATGACGGCCTTGGTGTTGGCTGACGCTTATTTAATGGACCGAACCACAAAAATATAATGATATGAAATCTATTGCACTGCATTGGCGCATCCTAATTGGTATGGCTTTAGGGGTTATTGTGGCCCTGATTATGAGTCAAATTACTTGGGGTCCCGCCCTGATCACCGATTACATAAAACCTTTTGGGACTATTTTTATTAACGGATTAAAGCTGATTGCTGTTCCGCTTATATTGGCGTCCCTGATCAAAGGCGTCTCAGATTTAAAGGATTTATCCCGTCTCTCACAGATGGGCTTGCGTACCATATTGACCTATGTATTCACCACCATTCTTGCGGTTTCCATGGGTTTGATGGTCGTGAATGTGGTTGCACCTGGTAAACAAATTACGGAGCAAACCCGAAATGAATTGGTTGAAGCTTATGGAGGAGAAGCGGCTAAAAAGCAAGAACAAGCGCAGCAACAAATTCAGGCAGGACCGCTTCAGGCCCTGGTGGACTTAGTGCCGAGCAATATCGTAGGGGCCGCTGCCAATAATGGCAATATGCTTCAGGTTATCTTTTTTGCCTTATTTTTTGGGATCAGTTTGATCATGATTCCAGAGGCTGCAGGGGCCCCGGTTAAGGCTTTTTTTGACGGGCTCAATGACGTGATTCTTAAAATGATTGATTTAATTATGGCTCTTGCGCCTTACGGTGTCTTTGCATTAATGGCCGCCTTGGTTGTGGAAGCGCCTTCAGCTGATTTATTTGCTGCACTCCTTTGGTATGCCCTATGTGTAGTGATCGGTTTGATTTTACTGGTATTGATTTATCTATTAATTATTCGTTTTGTAATCGGTCGTAATCCTTTTGAATTTTTGAAAGGAATTTCACCCGCTCAATTACTCGCTTTTTCGACCAGTTCCAGTGCCGCTACCTTACCCGTTACTATGGAATGCGTTGAAGAAGAACTTGGCGTGCGTAAAGAAGTGGCCAGTTTTGTGTTACCTATTGGGGCAACCATTAATATGGACGGCACAAGTTTATATCAGGCCGTAGCGGCAGTATTTATTGCACAAGCCTTTGGGATGGATTTAGACTTTGCGACCCAAATGGGCATTGTGGCCACGGCCACCTTAGCGTCAATTGGTTCCGCTGCAGTTCCAGGAGCGGGGATGGTTATGCTCATCATCGTTTTGGCCCAAGCCGGTATTCCAGAAGCAGGTCTTGCCCTTATTTTTGCTGTAGATCGTCCACTTGACATGTGTCGAACGGTGATTAATGTGACTGGTGATGCCATGGTGGCACTGTGGGTGAACAAATCCCAAGAGGATTAAGGTGTTCTTTATCTAAGAAACCGTTTTATAAAAAGCGCTGCTTTAAATCATGGGAGGGGACACGACATTGCTCACGTTTCCCAAACCATCGGTAACGGTTTTGTGCAATAAGGTCATAAATCAGATCTCGTAAAGCCTGGGGAATAATGATATAAGTATGAAGCACTGGATAAAGTCCAGAGAGTTGTTTGCATATTTTCAATACGGCCGTTGATTTTTTATATAATTGCCCATCTTCAATTAATAAAACCGACGAAAGATCCGAAGAGGTGTCAATTAATTCATTTTTGAGTAGAGTGTAGGCCTCCTTTTGCTCGGTATTACCGGTCTTAAGCCGATCAATCTCTTGAAGGGCAATGAATTTAAATTGTTGTTTGGGGTCATGGTCAATAATCCAATTTACGGTACTGTTGCACAAATTACAGATGCCATCAAAAGCGACAATTCTATGGACCCCATTGGTACTCATAATTTTTCTATATAATCCTTTTTTACAGTCGTGGTAAAGGTTCCGTAATTTATAATGACTTTGTTTTTTTCAATTTTATCAATGGTTCCTACCGCCACACCATCAATCATTCTAACACGATCACCAAGATTAAATACCACCTCCTTTTCAGGCTTTTGCTGCGCTTCTTTTTGTTTCTTGGCCTTCTTTGAGGCCCGCAATTGTGCCACTTCTTGTTTTAATTCTTGATCGAAGGCTTGTTTATTATTGGTCTCATTGGTTTTGCTTTGATCTTTTCCCCGATTTTCAGTGCCCTTAGCGCTTGCAGAAGACGTTTTTTTCAATGCTCCGTTATTTAGATCGTCTCCTACGGCTTTGAGTTTGGTTTTGGGCGTTCTTTTGCTGTTTTCCTGCATGACCAGTTTAAACAAAGCATCGAGTAGGCCTTTTTTAGTCCATTTATTGAAATAACGCACCGCAAGTTGGTCTACCTTACGTCCTAAGATGAGTAGCCTTTGGTTGGCATCAAATACCTCTTGATAGCGCTCTAGTTTCTCTTGAACTTTTTGTTGTGTTTGAGCGAGCTCTTCAGCTTGAACTTTTGCCGTTTGTTCTTGTTCTTTCAGGGTTTTAGAGAGATTTCTTAAACCTGAGCGCTCTTTTTGAAGATTGGCAATGGTTTTGTCAAAACGAACTTTTCCTCCTGCGATCTTCTTTTTTGCGCGATTGATTAAGCCATAGGGAATCCCATTTTTTTGAGCCACTTCAAAAGTGTATGAACTCCCGGCTTCTCCCACAAATAACTGATACATTGGCTCTAAGGACTGGGCGTCAAAAAGCATATTGGCATTGGTTGCGTAAGGCAGCTCATTGGCCAAAAGCTTGAGATTTGTATAGTGGGTAGTGATGATGCCAAAGGCCTCCCGAGCATAAAACTCTTCCAAAAAGGTCTCCGCCAAAGCGCCACCAAGTTCAGGGTCGCTTCCTGTTCCAAATTCATCGATTAAAAACAAACTGTCCTTCTGACACTTTTTTAGAAAGTAATTCATTTGTTTAAGCCGATAACTATAAGTACTCAAGTGATTTTCAATGGACTGATGGTCTCCTATGTCGGTCAAAATGCGCTTAAAGAGACAAAGTTCACTAGAAGGGTCAACAGGAATCAATAGCCCGCTTTGGGTCATGAGTTGCAGTAAACCAACTGTTTTGAGGGTGATACTTTTACCCCCCGCGTTTGGCCCAGAAATAACAATGATGCGACTGTTTTGATCCAGGGTGATGGACTGAGGATAAGTCTTTTTCTTTTGTTTTTGATGATCCAAAAACAGCAGTGGGTGATAGGCTTTAATGAGTTGCAGCGTTCGCTCTTTGGTAATCAAAGGACGCACTCCATGCATGGCGTGTGCATAATGGGCCTTTGCGTGCCAAACATCGACTTGAATTAAGAACTCTTCGTATTGTGTGAGTTCCGTAATAAAAGGTCTTAAGGCATTGGTCAGCCATTTAAGTAAGCGTTTAACCTCCTCCATTTCTTGGTAGAGAAGGCTGCTGAGTTCTTGAGCAAATTCTAAGGTTTGCTGGGGTTCAATGTAAACAATACTTCCTGTTTTAGATTGCCCCATAACCACGCCTTTGACCTTTTTTCGGTGCATTGCCTTAACGGCTAAGACGCGTTTGTTGTCTACAACACTTTCTCGAATCTCATCTAAGAAATCCGCTTGAGCATAGCGAGATAGTGCTTGACTAAAAGACTTATTAATGCTCGATTTGACTTTGAGAATGGACTTACGCAAATGCCACAATTCTTGAGAGGCATCGTCTTTTACCTGACCAAATCGATCTAAAACACTGTCAATTAAAATTACGGGTTGATCTTCGTAAGGAATATGTTCAGCGTATTGATTTAAAACGATATAAAACTGATCAAACTTTTTAAGAAAGCGCTTGATTGTTTCGGTGGTTAGACATACGTGTTTGATTTTTTTGAACCCATTGAGTTCAAGGACACTATTTTCGATAGAAAGTTGATGCAAAACCTCAGTTAAGGCATCGAAATGGTGCCCTGGAAAACTTTGATCACTACCGATAGAGGCCTTGTATTCCTCTACTTCCTTCAGCGCGCGTTCTATTGCCACAGCATCAATCATCGGGCTAATCGACCGGCAACGCGTTTTACCGCCTTGGGTCAATGCCCTTTGTGCAAGTTGATCGAGCACCCGATCAAACTCTAAATCGCTTATGGTTTGCGGCTGAATGGTTTTCATAGCAGAAAATAATCTTTTAAATTGATTAAATTCACCTCAAAAGTACGACAAATGCAATTAATTCAAGCGGACTCATGGCAAGAGCTTATGGCTCAAGAAGCAACCAAAGACTATTGGATACCGCTGCTTAAATTTGTTCAGACTCAGTATCAAAGCAATCTATGTTTTCCTCCGCAGGAGCAAATTTTCAGGGCCTTTGATTTGACCCCACTTGATAAAGTAAGAGTCGTCTTATTAGGACAAGATCCCTATCATGGATTGGGACAAGCCCATGGCTTGGCTTTTTCCGTGCCAGAGGGCGTGCCTAATCCACCGTCCTTGGTCAATATCCTCAAAGAGGTAGATCATAACGAGCGTGAACGTCTTAAGGCTATGGGGGTTGCTCATCCCAAAGGTGGAGTGGATCAAATGTATTTGACCCATCAATCTGGTGATTTGTCGCATTGGGCAGAACAAGGGGTTTTACTGCTCAATTCAGTACTCACCGTAGAAAGTGGGAAACCAGGCAGTCATCAAAAAAGGGGATGGGAGCAATTTACCGATGCCGTGATTAAGGAAATTAGTCTAAAAAATAGTGGTGTGGTGTTTATGCTTTGGGGGCGCTTTGCTCAGGGGAAAGAGAAGCTCATCGATTCATCAAGACACTGTATACTGATAAGTGGTCACCCTTCGCCTTTGAGTGCCAACCGTGGTTTGTGGTTCGGGAACCATCATTTTAATAAAGCAAATCAGTATATTGAGGAAAGCGGGGGGATTCGAATAAGGTGGTAGTTAATTATTTGTGTGCTAAAGACCACACGGAGTGCGCCTGTTAGAAATAATTAAAAGGGGATAAGATTAATCTTTTTGAGGAAAGTCCGCTTCAGAAGCATCATTGCAGGAAAATTCCAATAATAAATAGTTTGTGACTAAAAGGCCTCCGAGAATGATTAAAAAAGTTACCATAACACAGTATTTATATCCTATAGATACAATCTTGTGTTGAAGGGTTGCGTAGGGGGATTAAAAATTTAGAAAAAAAGTTTATCCGAGCAAACTTCCTCTATAAGTCCTAGGTTTAAGAGTTCATTTTGGACTTGTTCAAGCGTTGATGAGTCTACTGGTTTTTGACTCCATTGCGTTTGAGAGAGCCAGGACTCAATGGCCAATGGTTCTTGAGCATAACGTGTTGCAAGCTCCTCAACAAGGGTGGGGCGCTCAAGCATGGCTATAGCATGTTTGTTAATCCCTTGTTTTATTTTGTCAACGGTATCGGAATGGTTGGTAAGAAAATCTTCACGCCCGGCGAGGACAAAACAAGGCCAAGGGGTTGGATACTGATCAATACGTTTAAAATCGAATTGTGCGACGTAGGGCTGTGTGGTGAATTTCTCCCAAAGGAAAATATCACTTTGTCCGTACTTTAACTCCTCTAGGGCATGATCAAGGTCTCCAACCTCACGAAAAGAAAACTCTGTATTTGGGTCAATCCCAAGAGATTTAGCATATAAATAAGCCATCAAATGAGAGCCACTGCCATGACGGCTTATGGCTACATTAAGGGGCTGATTTGTTTGGTTTTTTATCCGATTTATTAAGTCTTGAGGGTTTGTTAAACCACTGACTGCATGTGTGTGTACGCCCCAAACAAGTGGCGAAGAAACAAAATACTGAATGAGTTTAATCGGCGCGCCATCACAAATGGCCTTGGTCACCCCTTCGGTGAGCATAACGGCCAAATCAATTTCTCCATCAACTAAGGATTGAACCATGGCCCCAGTACCGCCGTCAAAATCCCGCCACCTTAAGTTGATCTGCTCTTTTTGAAGATCTTTGGATTTCAGCAGTAAATACCAGGGATAATTAAAGTGTTCTGGAACACCGCCAATATGTACGGTAACAGGATTCATCCGCCTACACGCTTGGTTTTGTATCCTTTTTGTTTTAGAAAATCCATGATTTGTTCACGATAATTCCCTTGCAAGATAATACTGTGCTCCTTAATGCCTCCGCCCACACTAAATTGTTGTTTAATCATTCTGGCCAGTGCTTTTAGGGCTTCTGAGTCTCCTTCAAACCCTTCGATTATGGTCGTACCCTTACCTTTACGCTTTTCAAAGCGGCAAATTAGGGGCGCGGTTTGATCTTTGACAGAAAAGTCTTGTTGGTCTAAATCGGGCTGTGCTGGTTCATTAGACTCCGTGTGGTCTGGAAATAAATGTTTGAGCTGATCGCGTAAGTCGGCCATGGCAGAAATTCGAATTAGGGCACTATTTTTTTCTTAGACCAATTTCAATTAAACGCTCTTCCAAAAAGTCCCCTGCGGTAATGTCTGGATATGCTTTAGGTGCCTCTTGAGTAACACAGGTGTCCAAACAATTCAGTTTCATGTCTGACCGAGGATGCATAAAAAAAGGTATTGAATATCTAGGTGTGTCCCATTGGTCTCGCGGTGGATTGATCACTCTATGAATTGTCGAACGCAGTTTATTGTTTGTATGACGCTCCAGCATATCTCCTACATTGATCACCAATTGATCTTCCTCTGGGAGTGCATCGACCCATTGACCTTCTTTAGTCAAGACTTGCAGTCCCCCCGTTGAGGCCCCCATCAAAAGGGTGATTAAGTTAATGTCCCCGTGAGCACCCGCGCGCACAGCGCCTTCAGGTTCTTGAGTGATAGGAGGGTAGTGTATTGGTCTTAAAATGCTATTGCCATTGGTTACCCATGGATCAAAATATGTTTCTTCTAGGTCCATATACAGCGCTAACGCTCGAAGCACGTAGATTCCGGTCTTTTCAAGCATTCTGTAGGCCTCCATTCCCGTTTCATTGAATTTAGGGCATTCCGTCACAGATACATTTTCAGGGTAAGGTTGAGGGAGGTTCGCCTCCTCAGAGGGTTCTTGTCCAAAGTGAAAGAATTCTTTTAAATCTCCTTTGCTTTGGCCTTTGGCGTGTTCCTTTCCAAAAGATACATAGCCCCGCTGACCTGCTAATCCTGGAATTTCATATTTAGCCTTGACCTCTGTCGGTAAATTAAAAAACTCTTTTACCTCTCGGTATAAATTATCCATAAGGTCACGCGATAAGAAGTGATTGCTTAGAGAAACAAAACCGATTTCTTGATAAGCGTCGCCAATCTGGTTAACAAATTGAGCTTTTCGTTTAGGGTCATCTGATAAAAAATCAGCTAAGTCAACTGAGGGAATATGGGTCATGAACATGAAAATTAACCTGACAAATATACTGAATTTGTGCGGTTAGAGCCCCAAAATTTTACCCATGGCTGAAGGGTTAAGACACAATTAATTGTTACTTTTAACCCTAGTAATTATTTTTCTATGAGCCGCGAAACCATCCCGGTAAAACCTTTTGATTTTGACCGTAAAAACCTCGATAATGCAAGCTTGTTGCATTTGTACGAGCGCATGCTAAAACCACGTATGATTGAGGAAAAAATGCTCATTCTGCTGCGTCAGGGAAAGATCAGCAAATGGTTTAGTGGCATCGGTCAAGAAGCTATATCCGTAGGTGTAGCCTCAGTTCTAACGCCTCAGGAATATATATTGCCCATGCACAGGAATCTCGGTGTGTTTACCACACGAGACATTCCGCTATATCGCTTATTCTCTCAGTGGCAAGGAAAGGCAAATGGTTTTACCAAAGGCCGCGATCGGAGTTTTCATTTTGGAACTCAAGAGTTCAATATCGTGGGTATGATCTCACATTTAGGCCCTCAATTTGGTGTGGCCGATGGGATTGCTTTGGGGAATTTACTCAAACAAAACAATCAGGTTTGCGCCGTATTTACTGGTGAAGGAGGAACAAGTGAAGGCGATATACACGAAGCAATGAATGTAGCCTCTGTTTGGGGTCTTCCGGTGCTTTTTTGCATCGAGAACAATGGATACGGACTCTCCACGCCAACTTCCGAGCAATACAATTGTGCCCATCTAGTGGATCGTGCCTTAGGGTATGGTATGGAAGGACATCGTTTAGAGGGCAATAATATCCTTGAAGTTTACACCAATTTAGCCGATATCGTCAATTCGATGCGCGAAAACCCGCGCCCTGTGTTAATTGAGTTTGAAACCTTCAGAATGCGTGGGCATGAAGAGGCCAGTGGCACTAAATATGTCCCGCAAGAATTGATGGACCAATGGGCTTTGAAAGACCCCTTGGAAACCTATGCCGCTTATTTAAGAGATCAAAAGGTGCTAACTCAAGAGCACGAAGAAGCCTTAAAGACGCAAATACTCGATGAGATTAACGAAAATTTAGCCTTGGCCTTCGATGAGCCTAAAATACAATCTACTGAAATCAATGAATTAAGTGATGTATTTCAAGACTCTGTTTTTGAGATAATTAATCCTTCTGAAGAAGTTCAGGAAATGCGCTTTGTAGATGCAGTAGCTCAAGGACTCGGGCAGGCAATGGAGCATCACGATGACCTTGTGATCATGGGTCAAGACATTGCCGAATACGGTGGCGTATTTAAAATCACCGAAGGGCTCTTAGAGAAATTTGGACACGGCCGGGTCCGCAATACACCGATTTGTGAATCGGCCATACTTTCTGCAGCTATGGGGCTATCGATCAATGGATATAAGGCTGTCGTTGAAATGCAATTTGCTGATTTTGTGAGTTCTGGGTTTAATCCAATTGTCAATTACTTGGCCAAAAGTCATTATCGCTGGGGTCAAAAGGCTGATGTCGTAGTGCGCATGCCCTGTGGGGCAGGTGTAGGGGCGGGGCCTTTTCACAGTCAAACCAACGAAGCGTGGTTTACCCATACACCCGGCTTGAAAGTAGTTTATCCTGCTTTTCCAGAAGACGCTAAGGGTTTACTCGCGTCCAGTATAGCAGACCCAAACCCTGTTTTGTTTTTTGAACACAAAGCCTTGTATCGAAGTGTAAGAGGAATGGTCCCTCAAAATTATTATCATTTACCTCTAGGAAAAGCAGCTGTGCTCACCCATGGAGATCAAGTAGCCTTAATTACCTACGGTGCTGGGGTGCATTGGGCCCTAGAATTATCAGAAGACTTAAAAGCACATTGTCGCATTGTCGACCTGCGCAGTTTGGCACCTTTAGACAAGGAGACCATAATCGAGGTGGTTAAAGCTACAGGTAAGGTCTTACTGCTTCAAGAGGATAGTATGTTTGGCGGTATTGCCTCTGATTTATCCGCCATTATTTCCGAGGAGTGTTTTGAGTATTTGGATGCGCCTATACGTCGCGTGGCTAGTTTAGAAACCCCAATTCCTTTCGCCAGCGCTTTAGAACAACAATATTTGGCAAAAAACCGATTGAAGGAGACTTTAGAAGATCTTTTGGCGTATTGATATGGAAGACCTATTGACATTAGAGCATTTGACTTCACTTGTTTTGCTGATTATGCTGCAAGCAGTTTTGGGTTTAGACAACCTGCTCTACATATCTATTGCCTCCAAACAGGCTCCTGAAAAGGATCAGGCAAGAGTCCGAACTATTGGAATTGCTTGGGCCATTGTCTTACGTATCGGTTTGCTTTTTTTGCTCATACAGTTGATTCAATGGTTTCAAAATCCATGGTTTGTTATTGCTGACAATGCCTATTTCTCGGGGTCCTTTAATTTCCACAGCATTATTGTGTTAATCGGAGGGGTATTTATCATGTACACAGCCCTTAAGGAAATATGGCATATGATGTATTTTGACCCTGCGCTTGAAAAGTCCTCTGGGGGGACCAAAAGTGTAACGCAAGTCATATTGCTGATTATTATCATGAATTTGGTCTTCTCTTTTGACTCAATTTTAGGAGCTATGGCCCTGACTGATGAATTCTGGGTTATGGCCACAGCCATTGTTGTCGGTGGTTTGCTCATGATTTGGCTTTCGGGACGCGTGACAGCATTCCTTAAAAAAAATCGATTGTACGAAGTCCTTGGGTTGTTTATATTATTTATTGTAGGGATCATGTTGTTGTCCGAAGGGGGTCATTTGGCTCATATATATGTCTTTGGTAACCCGATAACCCCGATGACAAAAACCACTTTTTATTTTGTGATTACGGTACTTATTGTACGTCAACATCATCCTTGGATTTTCGATCAAAACATTCTCAAAACTAACAAAACACCTAAAGCAGGTGATGTTGGGATTATTTTTGCCTATAAATCAAATAAAGTGATTGGGTTGGGGTTGATGGATCCCAAATCTCCAATAGCCATCAAAATGCTCCACTTTGATGGAGGGGCTGAAGTCAATGAAGCCTTTTTTCTCGACCTTTTTAAAAAGGCCATAGAAAAACGAGTCCCATTGATTGATAAAACTAACGCCATGCGCTTAGTTTTTGGCGAAAATGATGGCTTACCCGGTCTTATTGTCGATCAATATGACGCGGTAATGGTTGTGAAGATATACAGCCTCATGTGGTTGCCCTATATGGCATTGATTAGAGAAGTTCTTTTAAGTTTATGCGCTCCAAAATCCATAGTATTAAGGGCCAATCGTCATGTCTCGAGGGCCTTAAAGCTTGAGGAAGAGGATCAAGTGGTATTGATTTATGGCAGTTTACCGAATCCCGAAATTGAATTCCACGAATATGGCGTACGTTTTTTAGCCCACGTTTTAAAAGGGCATAAAACGGGGTTTTTTCTGGATCATCGAAACAATCGACATAGAGTAGGGCAGTTGTCGCACGGCAAGCGCGTGCTTGATGTTTTTGCCTACGCTGGAGGTTTTGGGGTTCACGCTTTAGCCAATGGCGCCAAACAAGTTACGAGTATTGATATCAGTGCTCAAGCCTTATCCCTAGCTGAGAAAAATGCAGCCTTGAATGAATTTACTGGAAAGCATGAGACCCTGTGCGGTGATGCCTTTGATTTACTTCAACAACAGATCAAAAAGGGGATTCAGTACGATGTGGTTGTGATCGATCCACCGAGCTTTGCCAATAGTGCCGATGGCGTGGACTTAGCCTTAAATAAATACGAAACCCTGACACGTTTAGGCACCCAGTTAGTGGCCAAAAAGGGCTGGTTGATATTGGCCTCATGTTCATCGCGGGTGGATATGGACCAATTTTTACAAGCCCATAAAAAAGGCTTCACTGCAGTAAAAACTCAAGACTTTAATTTAATTGAAAAGACCGGCCATGACATCGATCATGCCGTAGGTTTTGAACACGGACACTACTTGAAAACGGCTATTACCGACGAAAATAGCCCGATGTTGTCAACGGGCTTCCTTTAAGCTCAATTTATTAATAATCGGTAAAATGATCAATGAAATTACCCCACATAAGGTAAAACCTAAGAAAATGGGCCAGACTTGATCCTCGATATAGGTGCCGATAAACGTACTGATGGGTAAAGCCATAATGGTGGAAATAAACCCTGTAATGGCAGCTGCCATTCCCGCAATATGTCCCATAGGTTGCATGGCGAGCGCTCTGAGATTCCCAAATAAAAACCCAATGGCAAAAAATTGAAGTGCGAAAAAGAGCATAAGGATTTCAATCCCTGGATTGTCCTGACCATAATACAGTAGGACATACAGTAGCGCCACGCCAAAAAACCCATAGAGCGCCGTTGTGACCATTTTTTTCATTCCAAAACGCATGACCAAATGACCGTTTGAAAAGATTGCTAGACCAATGGCTATGGATAATCCAGCGAAAATCAGAGGAAATTCTTCTTTTAAGTCGTACTGCTGGTGAAATATTTGTTGTGCACCGCTGAGATAGACCATAAATGAACCAAAAACAAGCCCTGAAATCAGCGTATAACCCATGGTTTTTGGCTGTTTAAACACTTCACCAAGGCCATGAATATAATCTTGAAACCGCAGCGTTCTTTTATTATTTGGGGCTAAAGTTTCTGGTTGACGTTTCCAAAACCATAGCGCGACAGCGCCGCTACACCAAAGTTGCATGAGGAAAATAGACTGCCAGTCAAAATGGTCAAGAACTAATTTACCTATGGCCGGAGCGACGATCGGGACCAGTAGGAAGACAACGGTGACAAAGGACATAATCCGTGCCATGGGATCGCCTTGGTATTGATCGCGAATTATGGCAATACTGATGGTCCTGGGCGCAGAGAGTCCAATACCTTGAAGAATTCGGCCTGCAATCATATATTCTATAGTCTCAGCACTGACACAGATAAAACTCGCCAATAGAAATAGAATAAAACCAAAATAGACCACAGGTTTGCGTCCTAAATTATCGGAAAGTGGGCCAAAAATCAACGGACCAATACCAAGACCCAAAAAGATCATGGTGATGATGAGTTGATTTTCCGTGGGCGTTTGGGTGTTTACGGCCAGTCCGATGACATCCAATGCGGGGAGTAATGCGTCGATAGCTAGAGCCACCACAGACATTAACGATGCCATTAGGGCGATAAATTCTATTGAACCTTTTTGAGACTGAGCCATACCGTGCAAATGTAGTGGATTAATGACAGAGACAGATATAAGTTTTTCGTGATTATATGATCATAGTAATATTGTTGCTCATGCATCGAATAGAGTATGTTCCATATTTTCTATTTGACATAATATATATTATAATACAA
>RFXU01000070.1 GCA_009921505.1 Flavobacteriaceae bacterium | reverse complement strand
AGTTATATTTTTTAATTCTCTAGTTGAAGCATCTTCAAAACAATTGAGTTTTTTCAAAGACCCCGAAATTCCCTTTGATGCAGCCTTTACTTCGCCCGTTAAAAAATCTTTTCGGTTATCCATTATCGTTTTTTGCTCAATCAATTTTAGTGCGAGAACTCTGTCACTATGCAACTGAGATATCGAAAGAATTCCCGAGGCCATTCCCTGAGTAGATGCTAATTCCCCAAGCTGTCTTGAAATTTCTTCGCATTTATTCAATTCTTCGGCCATTTTTTTCACTTGCTGAGCGGCTTTGGTTTGCTTAATTAATTCTTTTTGCTTGAGGATTTTTAACAATTTAAATTTTCTATTCATAAGCTTGCCACCAATCTATTGAGTGCTTCACGTGAATCTACAAAATTCGAAGTCTCTTTTTGAGATTGTATCAAAAAATTCACTATTGATGGCCAAGCTCTAATGGCTAAATCCAAGTCTTGATCTTGGCCGGCGACATAGCCACCCATCATCAAAAGATCATAATTATCTTGATATTTCGAGATTAACATCCTCAAAATTTTTGAGTTTTTTATATGATTTTCGTCACAAATATCATTCATTATCCTACTAATTGATTTCGTCACGTCAATTGCTGGATAGACACCCTGCTGTGCGAGCGTTCGTTCCAAAACAATATGGCCATCAAGAATTGCACGCGCTGTATCTACTACGGGATCAGAGGTGACATCATCACCGTCTGCAAGCACAGTATATATTGACGTAATTGTCCCACTAGAAGCTTTAGAATTGCCTGTTCGCTCGATTAAATTGGGCAAAAGCGAAATAACGGACGGTGGATATCCTCTGGCAGTTGGCTGTTCCCCCAGCGCCAAACCTAGCTCCCTTTGCGCATGGGCAACTCTGGTTAATGAGTCCATTATCAGCAAAACATCTTTGCCTTGATCACGAAAATATTCACTAATCGCTGTCGCTCGCTTTGCACCCTGAATTCTTAAAAGTGGCGAATGATCAGCTGGTACTGCAATGACCACAGCTTTGTCTTTAGAGTGGGATGTAAATATTTCCTTTGTGAATGATGCGACTTCACGCCCCCTCTCCCCAATCAACGCGATAACTACTACATCGGCAGAGGACTTTTGTGCCATCATTGAAAGTAAAACAGATTTACCAACGCCTGAACCGGCCATGATTCCCAATCTTTGCCCTTTACCGATGGTCATCAAGGAATTTATATTTCTTACACCGACATCAAATACTGCCGTAATCGGCTGTCTTTCGAGGGGATTTAACTTTTTACCTGAAAGATTATATCTGGCCGTTAAATTTAGAAGTGGCCCTTCGTCGATTGGATTACCCATACCATCAAATGCGCGACCTAGAAGCTCAGGGCCAACGGATATGTTCTGTGTCTCGTCCTTTAAAAACACTTTTTGGCCAACTAATATTGGAAAATTTGTATCATGAGGAATAATTGATATTCGGTCGTCAGATACTCTCACAACCTCGCCTGTCACACTAGATCCAGAGTTATGGACTATGCTGCAAATAGACCCAACACCGCATGGAACAGTTGAACAGGTGACGATTACGCCGTCAAAACTAAGTACACGAGCGCAGAACCTTTTGTAGACTGTTTCTCTGTGGTCCAAAAGCGCCATGGCATTTTCAATAAAATTCTTGGTCATTCACTTAATCTTTTGATAATTTTATCAAACTAAGAACTAGTCCGTTAACATCTGTACGTAACTTGACTTGTTAATCTTTACCTCGAACTCACCGCGTTCAAATTCAGAGTTTTCCAAAAAATAAAACTCGCTAGGCCCTATGCAACCCGCCTCCTTTAGCGCAAAAAGATCTGCTGAACAAACTTCCACCACGATTTGATTTGCAAATTCATCAATGCTGGTTGCAGCCTCGCGTATTTCATTCTCGAAATCTTTTGGAATGGAGTCAATTTTTTGCCCCAAAAACCGATGCGAAACCTCTTTGACTTTTTGTGCCAAGTAGGCCTCCATGACAGTTGTAAGGTCGTTAGATACGCCTAAAACAAGTTCTGTGAGTTGTTGAAAATTAGCTTTTCGATCTGCCTCATCTTTCTTAAATAAGGCCGCCGCTTCTTCATACCCACGACTATACTCTTCGGCTAATTTCTCTTCAAAACGATTATTTGTTTCGCGAATTTTTGTATCGCGTTGATCACGATCTTGACCTTTTGTCTGATCTTCTCTCGGCACCGGATTCTGAACTAAGTCTGGCTCTTGGGCAAACTCTTCGACGCGATCGCCTTCGTCTCTTATTTGCTCATGCTCACCGCTGGGACGATTAACGTCAGATTGGGCCAGGAGAATGTCAGCATCAATTTCCAAGTTTTCCTTAGTTTCATCGTATAACTCGTTTTGAGTAACTCCATCTGTACCTTGAATTGCTTCGTCTATTTGGACCGATGATCGAACTAAATCAAAAAAACTCCCTATTTTTTCAAATTTTGCATCACTTTCGTTTCCGTCTTCTATTTTAGAAAATCGCTCGCTCTTGACCGAGTTCAATATACTCTCAAGATTGATTCCATCGTTATCGTCTGCGAATTTATAAACGTCGGGCATCAGACCATCTCCTCGCCGCCACGACCTGCAAGTACAATTGTTCCGTCATCAGATAATTTTCTCGCAACGTTAATAATTTGTTTTTGAGCTTCCTGTACCTCTGTCAACCTAACAGGTCCAAGAACGTCCATCTCATCGCGAATGTTTGCCGCTGCGCGTGTGGACATGCAGCCCAATAACTTTTCTTGTAGCTGGGCATCTGCACCCTTCATTGCAATTACCAGAATATCTTGATCGACCGAACGCAACAAGGTTTGAAGTGACCGGTCATCAGATCCACCTAAATTTTCAAAGACAAACATATTATCTTGGATTTCAATCATAAGATCTTTGTCTTCTTTCCTTATCGCCGCAAGGATCCGAGTTTCCATCTCAGTCTTCGTGAAATTCATGATTTTAGCTGCCGCCTTGACCCCTCCAATTTTTGAAGCTCGGAGCGATGTATTCGCCGCAAATTTTGCTTTCATGACCCGCTCTAATTCTTTGATTGCGCCAGGTTCAACTGTTTCTAATGTTGCGATACGCCGAATAATGTCTGCTTGAATCTCTGATGGAAGTAACGTGAGCACGTCAGCGGCCAAACCAAATTCAAGATATGAAATTATGAGTGCTTTAATTTGTGGGTGCTCATCTATAATTAGCTCTGATATTGAACGCGCGTCCATCCAATCTAAAATATCAATTTGGGACTCAGAGCTGGCAGGTGTGATACGCCCAAGAACGGATTGGGCTTTGTCATCACCCAGCGCTTTAGTCAGCACATTCTCAATGTATTTTCCAGCACCCAAACCGAGACCTGTTTGTTTTTTGATTGTATCTAAGAACTCATCCAAAACAGCATTCACTGTATTCTGGTCAACACCAGTGACTGAATACATTGCAGTGCCCAAATGTTGAACCTCTCTGGGTGTAAGATTCTGCAAAACCGCTGCCGCTTCATCTTCGCCAAGTAGCATCATCAAAATAGCAGATTTTTCCGTTCCAGATAGTTGCGTAATTTCCTGGTTACCAATTTCCTCGGCCATGATCAGCTCCCTATTTTAGATACTCAAGGTCTTGACGCATCATTTGCTTGAAAACATTTGCAACTCTACCAGCTTCGTCATTAACAATCATACGAACAATGGCAACCTTATCATCGTATGTATTGGCAGTGTCCAACAAGTCTGACGAAATTCCAGAACGTTTCTTTGGCTTCAGTTTGGCCTTGATAGCATCCAAACTTTCGCCCTCGTCGACTTCAACTGCAGCAGTCTCTTCAGCCCGTCGGGTTGCCAATTCGGCCATGCTTTCAGCTTCCGCATATAACTCCATAACAGAGTTTGTACTTGCAGTAGGAACCAGTATTTTGTTCAACATCGGACGGACCACACCTAAAACCACGATAGCAAGCAACAGTACCATAAGTGAGTTCTCGGCCATATTTCGGAACCATGGTGTATCATACCAAAATTTCTCCAACCCATCAAACTCTTCTACAAAAGGTTGGGAAGATATCGTTAGACTGTCGCCACGCTCTTCATCAAATCCAAGCGCACTTTTGACTAACTTTTCAACTTCTAAAATTACTTCTGAAGAAATGGGCTCATAAGAGATCTCTTGGGTGTCGGGATCTACTATCTTTCTATCTCTGATGAGAACTGCAGCATTTATTTTTTTAATTACGTTTGAAGGATTCTTTACGGTTTCAAAAGTTTTGCTATTCTCATAATTTTTGAGCTCGGTAGAAGATTTTGTTTCAAAACGATCAGCTTCTAATGTATTTGTGTTTATTGCCTCTCCCGCTTGGTTTTGATTTTGATTTACTGTCGCCTCAACCGGTGGCTGATTTGAAATTGCCCCCGGAATGCCAATTGCTTCTTTCTTTGCGGTAACATTTAGTGAGCTCTGTTCGCTGATTGGAGCTGCTCCGCTTGGATCAATTATCTCTTGAGACAATTCACGTCGCGTAAAATCGATTTCCAAATTGACCTGTGCATTCAAATTGCTAGCACCGACGATTGGCGTAAGAAGACTTTGAATGCGGCTTTTGTAAATGTTTTCCAATCGCATACGATACTCAAGTTGATGGTCCGCGAGCACTTGGTCAGGATCGTCCGGAGCATTCGACAATAAATTACCAAATTGGTCTACTATCGAGACGTCTTTTGGATTCATATTGGGAACAGACGAAGATACAAGATTTGTTATTGCGTTCACTTGAGTCGCATCAAGTGAACGACCATTTTTCAAGCTGACAAAAACAGAAGCCGTAGGATTTGCTTGATTTCTAACAAAGACAGACTTCTCTGGAAGCGCCAAATGAACCCTGACGCTTTTTACTGTGCTTATTTCTGAAATGGACTTGGCTAATTCATTCTCTCTTACCTGCCTTAACTTCACATTTTCAACTGACCTGGACACACCCATAGGAAGATTGTCCAGGCCATCAGCGTTATCACTAGAAAATGCGGGAAGACCTTGTGCAGCCAATGAAATCTTTGCACGGTGGAAAAGATCAACCGGGACCAAAATCTCACCAGTGGCTGGATCTAATTGAACGCTGATCCCGTTATTATCTAGAGCAGCTAACACTTTAGACTTTTCGGCTTCTGATAAGCCGCTATACAGAGTTGTCATATTTGGCTGCTGAAGACCCCAATACAGAACGAGGGCCGCAACCGCAGTCAAAGTTGCCAAAATGGTAGGAAATGCGCGTCTAAAACTGGGTTGGTCAATAAAATTTCTTGTGCTAGCTAGAGCACTTTTTGATACTGCCAAAAGTCCCTCATCGGATCGCCGCACTGAAATACTAGTTTGAGTTTGCTCTACGTTTGCCATTGTTCAATCCATTCATACGGGCATATTCATAATGTCTTTGTAGGCAGTGAGTGCCTTATTTCTCACATTCAAGGTAAGTTGAAAGGCAACAGAACTCACTTGTTGGCTAACCATAACCTTAGACAAATCGTTTTCTGTTCCAAACTCAAAATTCTTTGCCAATTGCGTAGCTTCATTTTGAGTCTTGGCAACTTGATTTAATCCCTCCTGCAACCTATCCGTGAATGAAGGTGCTTTATTTGCACCAGCTGTCGATAAGGACCCAGCTTGATTTGCAAGATTTGTCAAATTCTGCGCAATAACTTGCGCACCATTCATACCAACTTTCATCACATTGCCTCATTATCAATGCTAGAGCTAAACCTAGATGCGAGGACATCCGCAGTATTTAAGACATGTTGATCTTCAGTAAGATCAAAAATTAAGTCGGTCGCTTGGATCGCAGTACCATCGCTCAATAAACGTGCCCTTTGCAATATATTAAAAAGCTCGCGCACGTTGCCTGGCCAAGTATGTTTCATAAGTTCGCCCAATGCGTCAGATGAAATTCCGATATGACATCCTTCACCAACATTAATTCTATGCAACAAACTTGCTGCGATTGCAGGCAGGTCTTCAGATCTTTCGCTAAGCGGAAATGTCATTATAGGAAATACGTTCAGTCGGTAAAACAAATCTTCTCTGAATGTTCCCTTCTTAATTTCTTGCAACATATTCCTGTTTGTAGTCGCAATAATCCTCACGTTTACAGAGATTTCGGAATTACCACCTACGGGCATCACCTTTTTTTCTTGTAATACTCGAAGCAATTTGGCCTGAGATGCCAATGGCATCTCCGAAATCTCGTCAAGCAATATAGTACCATTATTGGCTGCCCGAATTAATCCTACGTTTGTTTGTAATGCGCCGGTAAAAGCACCTTTTTCATGTCCGAATAAAGTTGACTCAAGCATTTGATCAGGAATTGCTGCACAATTTACAGCAACTATTGGTTGGTCAGATCTTTTTGAGAAATTATGTATTAAGTTGGATATTACCTCTTTACCCGTACCGGTGGGCCCATTGATTAAAATTGTTACATCACTGTGAGCAATCTTTTTGGCTAGGCTCACGATGTTCCGACTATTAATGGACATGCAAGGCAAATTCGCGCTAGCAAGCGCGGCGAGTTCTAACAAATAGTGTATGTAGAATACCGTTGAAGGTTCACGGTCAAAATCAGTAATAGGCAGGTGAGCTAACTTTACAGCTCCATTGTACAACGCATCAATTTGAAATGATTTCGCGTTGTAGCTGATAAATACAGCGTTTTTAAACTTTTTCTCCCGAAGAAACGCCAAAGAATTTGACTTTTGAGCATCGTTCAAGTCGTGGTTAACGTCAGAAACATACGTGCACGCGTTTTGAGCTCCAACTGTCTCTCTACAGTCTGCTAGTTCACAAAAGTCCAAGCCACGCGCCTCAGCACAATCTATTAGAAGCGCCTTTGATTTTTCATTTTCGAGATCAAATACTATCATGTTTATATCCTTCGATGAGTTACAGCAAAGATAGTGCCAATTACTTTTTTTATATTTTTTTCAATAATTTATATGAATTTTTACTATTGCTTTTATTAAACAAAAAAATTTTTCAAAAAATTGACTAACTTACTAAAAGTACTTATTCTAGGTCGTATATATTTCTAGATCGGAGAGATTAAATGAATTTTTCAAGAGCCAGAAATCATTACATATCTAGCAACGAATTAGTGGAAACAGACGAATCTAAAAATGCACGAGCAATTTTAATGGCTTTAGACCAGTTGATCGAAGCTTTGAATAAGTTAGCGGTCGCAAAAAAACCAGAGGACCGTGAAGCTCCATTAGAGATTGCACTCAGCCGGATTTATCTACTTCAAAAATGTTTAGATTTTAATCTAGGCGGTGATCTAGCTAAAAACCTATTCAGAGTTTACGAATATGCTAGGCAGTCTATACTATCACAATCATCCACTTCATTAGATGCGGGAAAGATAGAAAATGCTAAATTGTACATAACTCAAATACGCGAGGGATGGTCTGAGGTAGTTTCAAAAGTAAAATAGTATGTATAACGAGCCTCCAGAGTTTATAATTGAAAGCTTGAGCGCCTATTGCGCACTGATGTTCCTCGAGACACCGACTTCATTGGAATATTGCTGCGAAATTTTAGGCGCTCATATTCGAAAATATTATGAAACTTTTGACGAAACTACGCTGTATGAATTATCTAATTTTTATTTACGAATATTGTCAGATGCAAAGGTTGAAGATGCTTCATTGATACTCAAAAGCTTCATCTACCACAAATTGATATATACCAATTCTGGAAAATTAAGAAAATGGTCATCGTTGCTTAGTAATGCCCTAAAGGCTGAAAAGGTAAAGTGTAGCCCCGAAGCACTAATGAACAAAAAGTTTATTGCTTTTGTATTTGATAGTAAAAGAGGTATGATCAATGAACCGCCGCAGAATTGGAAAATAAGTTCAATAGATACTGCTGAGTTATTTGTAAATTTAGATACCCTTAGCTTTAATCCTTTAGATAATTTATCTATGCAAACAGATTAAGCTTATCGTGCTGAGACGGCTTTGGCTGGACCGAAACAATTAGATATTTCATTTTTGCGCTTTGAAATGATGTATGCAGGCTTTCTGAATTATGGTCGGTTAGCGCTTCAATTGTTGTTGTACCGAATGAGAAGAGGTCATTATTCTGGGGGCGATAATGGTCTACGGGACGATAAGATGGATATGTTTTTTCCACTTCTATCGCATCACGTTCAATGATAAAGTTATCAGGGCGCAAGTTAGTTTCCTGCGAGCGTATCAGCTCGCGAGCTAAAGTCATCCTTGTGCTGTCAGTTAATGGTCTCGATATCATAACGCCAGTATAACAGAAATGAACGTCGCAATCAAATCAAACCGAAGGCAACAAAATGAGCTGTGAGCGCTGCCATTCAGCAAGAAAAAATATTTTATGGACTTTAGTTTTAGGGATTATAATTAATGCAGTTATACGAACTTATTTTAGCTTACCAATAGAAACTGTGGCAGATATAATTGTGATCCCAATTATTATAACGTTGGCTACGTCCATCTTTGCTTGGTTTTATATAAGCAAAAATTAGCTCATTGCACTACCTATAATAAAGCGACTATTTTCTACTTTGCAGCAGCTGACTCGAATAATATTTTTTCTGTGAAACCTCAATGATCGCCTCATCATCGTAAACAATGCACTCAATCACAACGTCATACGCTTTGACTGGTGTGTTATCTGGGTTTTTCTTAGCAAACAACTTCTGCTCCTTCAGATGTAAAAGTATCCATTAAATGATGTTAAAATTTATAACAAACACTTCGGTTATCTCAGGGGGTATTCCTTCTCCCTCCAAATAGCCATTAATTTGATCACGTATGGTTGAACAAAGTTCTTCTCTGCCGTCAGGTGTTGATAGCTCAGTGTAAACAACATCGACTATCACTTTAGTTATCTCGGCAATAATTTCAGGCTCAATTTCGCGCATTTTTTCAATGAACAAGTCAGATGCGACAGATTGCTGCTTAGTTAAAATGGAAAACTCGACGCTAAACAATTGATCTTTGTCACGGAACTTACCAGAAAAAACATTTTCAATTTTTAAATAGTTGTATTTATCTGGCAGAATTGAAATAACACCAGCCGCTTCTTCTTCAATTTTTTCTGGGACGCTGAAATTGTCAAATTGTCTGACTTGGGAATATAAACACCAGAACCTTCTCCGGCTACAAAGAGATGAATAGCTATAAAAGTGCCAAGCACAAAGATAAACGGTATAGCTATTTGAATGTGATACATACTTTATCTCCCACCATGGGAAAAGCAATTAACGTACCAAATTGATTCATTCTGTTACGATATTTGTCACTACACCCAATTCTTTCTCTTTTTGCAGAATATTCTCCGACGCGCTAATTCTCATTAAGCCATCAAGATCTTGCACGAAAAAGGTCACACGCGCCTCATTTTGGCTAACCTTCTCTATTTCTTCGTTACTGACATAAGCAGAGCGTTCCGATTTATAGCTATCGTAAAAATCTAGCCAATCTTGAAAAGTACCATTTTCAATTTTTATCTTCGCAATTATTTGCATTAGAGGCCTCCTATTTTATATCTTATCATGTGGTATACAATAACAAAAAGAAATGCACTAGGATTTACGGCATAGAACTTGCAACTCTAATGCTAACTAACCCTAAGCGCTTAAAATTAGAGGCAATGATGAAATTAGGACACAGCTGGCTTAGTACTGTTTTAATCACCTTTTTGCACCTTTTGCTGCCACAGATCTCCAAAGCAGAGCAAAACGATTGTTCAGATCCCGCCGGACAAACGAACAAGATCGAATGCCCACTTATCACTGACCTTAAGGCTCAAGAAATTTATTTTGAAGAACTGAAAATATACTCAAGCGGCGGCATGCTTCAATTAGAACCCAAAGTTTCAGCTAATCAAATAGTCGATCCAATAAATATTGAGAAGGAGGGTATATCGGACGGAACCAGGGCTAAATCAAAACCCAAGCAAGGTTCCCAAAAGCCAACGGCCACACCTAAATTATCAAACAGGTACGAGATGTCGATGCAAGTGCTAGATAAAGTCGGGAAGAAAAATTTGTCTTTTTGCTTGAGCACACTTACAATTGAACAACTAACGCAGGCTTTCAACACACCTGATGAGATTATAATGGCAAAGCAAAAGCATGACGCTATGG
>RFXU01000069.1 GCA_009921505.1 Flavobacteriaceae bacterium | reverse complement strand
AATCTTGATCGCCACATTAACCGCATTGAGGTAGTGGTTTGGGCCTGCCGCACCTGAAGGATCTGGAGGGGTAAAACCACCGCCTTCGTTATTGTTTAGCCCATCAAAATTCTCTTCAATCGGCATACGGGCGATTCCCCCAAAATCACGCTGGCGTAACGGATCTACACCATCTTGCGGATAAGCCTGCTGATTGACTTTTTCATTTGCTCGAAGATTGTTTTCGATTATCGTAATCTCATTGATACGGTACTCCTGAGGAGTAACCGTGGGGAAATCTCGCAGAGGCATTGTTTTTCGAACGAATTGACCATAGGCCACCGAGGAGGCCCGCTCAATGTTTTGTGCTTCTACTTGAACGAAGCTCAAGGCAATTAATGTTGCAATAAATAAACGTAAATTCATGGTTTTTAATTAAAAAGGTTGGTAAAGATAAAAACTTGAATAAGGAATTGTTGAAATGAAGGGTTAAGGTTATGAACAAAGCGGGTAAAATCAGTTTATATCTCATAGGTCAGGCACCACTAAAATTACCTAAATTTGTTGCTTTAATTACGTCTTCATGATTTTCTTTTTTGGCCACACAGAGCAAACCATTTTTGCCGTTTCATCATCGCAAACACTAGACGACTCAACTTCCGAAAAACTGACTTGGTTATTTGGTGATTTACCTAAAATCCCTGCAGAACAAATCCATGGTAAATTCGTTGGACCACGCGCTGCGATGGTCACTCCATGGAGCACCAATGCCGTTGAAATAACGCAAAATATGGGAATTGAAGGCATCGAGCGCATTGAGCAATATTGGCCCCTTCAACTAGAAGAAAAAATTGACCCCATGCTTTCTCAAGTATTTGATGGGTTGACTCAAAATATCTTTAAACTTGAGATTACCCCTGAAGCAATTAAGGAGATTATCGATATTGCGGCCTACAACATCAGTGAAGGTCTTGCCCTGAGTGATGAAGAGGTGCTCTACTTAGATGATTTATCAAAAAAACTTGAGCGTCCATTAACTGATAGTGAAGTCTTTGGATTTTCTCAAGTAAACAGCGAGCATTGTCGTCATAAGATTTTTAATGGAACCTTTATTATTGATGGCGAAACCCAGGAGGAATCGCTTTTTTCATTAATTAAAAAAACATCAAAAACACATCCCAACGGCATTGTCTCTGCGTATAAAGACAATGTCGCCTTTATCTCTGGTCCAAAAGTGACTCAATTTGCCCCTGCCCGTGCGGACCAAGCTGATTTTTTTGGTAAAAAACCCTTTGACAGCATTATTTCTCTTAAAGCAGAGACGCATAATTTCCCAACTACAGTAGAGCCGTTTAATGGCGCCGCTACCGGGAGTGGTGGAGAGATTCGCGATCGTCTCGCAGGGGGTAAAGGATCCATCCCTTTAGCAGGAACTGCCGTCTATATGACCGCTTATTCGAGAGCACAAGAAAATCGCCCCTGGGAGCAAAATATTAGCCCAAGACCATGGTTATACCAAACACCCCTTGATATTTTGATTAAGGCAAGTAATGGGGCCTCTGACTTTGGTAATAAATTTGGACAACCCCTTATTAGTGGATCAATTTTGACTTTTGAGCACCAAGAACAAGAAGAGATTTTAGGCTTTGATAAAGTCATCATGCTCGCCGGTGGGATTGGTTATGGCAAGCAGCAATTAGCCCAAAAGGACAAACCACAAGCTGGAGACCGAATTGTAGTCATGGGCGGAGATAATTACCGCATTGGAATGGGCGGTGCTGCGGTTTCAAGTGCTGATACAGGAGCATTTAGCAGTGGCATTGAACTCAATGCCATTCAACGATCAAATCCTGAAATGCAAAAAAGAACAGCCAATGCCATACGTGCGTTGGTTGAGAGTGATCAAAACCCTATTGTTTCTATTCACGATCATGGCGCTGGAGGGCATTTAAACTGTCTGAGTGAACTCATTGAAGAAACAGGTGGACAGATCAATTTAGACAAACTTCCTGTGGGTGATCCTACCCTATCGGCCAAAGAAATTATTGGCAACGAATCTCAAGAGCGCATGGGTCTGGTTATTGCACCAAAAGACTTACCGCTGCTTCAAAAAATTGCCCAGCGCGAACGGGCCCCGCTTTACGACGTAGGTGAAGTCACCAACGATCATAAATTTGTCATTAAAAGTGAACAGACCGGTGCACTTCCAATGAACTTTGACCTAGACGATATGTTTGGTAGTTCGCCCAAGACGGTGCTTACTGACCAGACTCAAACGGTCTCATTTAGCGCGATTCAAGGGAGTGATCTTGAAATACACAGCGACTTAACTGCAGTGCTCAGTCTTGAGGCTGTTGGGTGCAAGGATTGGCTAACCAACAAAGTAGACCGATGTGTCGGTGGTCTTGTGGCCAAACAGCAATGTACGGGTGCCTTGCAATTGCCACTAAATAATTGCGGTGTTATGGCCCTAGATTTTGAAGGGACGCACGGGATCGCTACTTCGGTGGGACACAGCCCCGTGGCAGCCTTAATCGATCCTGTAGCAGGATCACGTAACGCTGTCGCAGAAGCACTAACGAACATTATATGGGCTCCGCTTTCTCAGGGTCTAAAAAGCGTGTCTCTATCCGCCAATTGGATGTGGCCTGCAAACAATGCCGGTGAAAATGCGCGACTTTACCAAGCCGTAAAAGGCATCAGTGATTTTGCGCTGGATTTGGGCATTAACATCCCTACCGGAAAAGATTCGCTCTCGATGAAGCAAAAATATCCAAATCGAGACGTAAAGTCACCAGGGACCGTTATTGTCTCGGCCGCTGGACATTGTAACAACATTAGTGCTGTAGTTGAACCAAACTTTAAACCGGGTGAAGGTTCAGTGTTTTATATAAACTTAAGCGGCATGGAACCTTGCTTGGGTGGTTCTTCTTGGGCACAAACAAAAAATAAAATTGGGAATAAAGCGCCCGACGTTCGGGATGCCCAATATTTAGCCCGCGCCTTTGATGCCGTACAAGAATTAATTGGTCTTGAGTTAATCGTTGCGGGACATGATGTTGGCTCGGGTGGTTTGATTACGACTTTACTTGAGATGTGCTTTAGCGGGGTCAATATAGGGGCTCAATTCGATATGGATGCCCTTACCCAAGAGAACGACTTGAGTACATTACTTTTTGCTGAAAACATCGGAATCGTCATCCAAGTTAAGCAAGAACAAAAAGCACTTTCTTTGCTTGAAACAAGAGGAATACAAGCCGTTAATCTCGGCTCAGTGGTCACCGGAGAAAACCTTGAATTAAATTATCGCGGTCAAAAGATCAGTTTCGATATCGCACATTACAGAGACATTTGGTTTCACACGTCTTACCTCATGGACCAGCAACAAACGGCGGCTCCTTTGGCTCAAAAGCGTTTTGAAAATTTCAAAAATCAACCACTTGTCTTTAATTTTCCCGTTGAGTTTAATGGAAAACTGCCTGAATCGGCCCAATGGTCTTCGGATAAACGCCAAATAACGGCGGCCATTATCCGGGAAAAAGGAAGTAATAGTGAGCGTGAAATGGCTCATGCCCTTTATCTAGCAGGATTTAAGGTCAAAGACATACATATGACGGACCTTATTTCTGGCCGAGAAACACTCGAAGATGTTCAATTTATCGGCGCCGTAGGCGGATTTTCTAATTCTGATGTTTTAGGTTCTGCAAAAGGTTGGGCCGGTGCCTTCCGTTATAACGAAAAAGCAAAACAAGCTTTGGATAACTTTTTCCAAAGAGAAGACACGCTTTCTGTGGGCATTTGTAACGGATGTCAGTTGTTTTTGGAACTTGATTTAATCAATCCGGAACATGATCAATTGGCCAAAATGCGTCATAACCGGTCTAAAAAACACGAAAGCAACTTTACCAGTGTTACGATTCAGCCAAACAAAAGTGTCATGCTCTCTAGCCTTGAAGGCACTACCCTAGGGGTTTGGATTTCACATGGGGAAGGGCGCTTTGATCTACCCATGACCGAAGATCAATATGATATCGTAGCTAAATACGGCTATAATGAATATCCCGCAAATCCAAATGGCAGTGATTATAATACGGCCATGATGTGTGACCCTACTGGACGTCATTTGGTGACTATGCCTCACATTGAGCGCTCAATATTTCAATGGAACTGGGCGAACTATCCAGAGCAGCGGGCAGATGAAGTTTCCCCATGGTTAGAGGCCTTTGTCAACGCAAGAATATGGCTTGAAAAGAGATAAGATTGAAGCCCTATCGCTTTGTTGATGGTCTTCACAAAATTATTTCCTATTTTGCAGAGACAATTAACGAAGGAGAGATATGATTCAGCCGACCAGACTTTTTGACTTTGCTTATTACCAAAAAGAGCGCTATAATTTAACCACTGCTTTTGCAGACAAACGCAATGGTTCTTGGACCTCTATATCTAGTGAAGAATTCCTAGACCGAGGTAATGCAATAAGTCGCGGACTATTGCGTCTTGGAATTAAATCAAACGATAAAATTGCGCTTATTTCCACGACAAACCGCAGTGAATGGAATATTTGTGATTTTGGTGCATTACAAATTGGAGCTCAAGATGTTCCTATTTATCCGACGAGCTCTAAAGAAGATTATCAATATATTCTTCATCACAGTGAGTCAGTGATTTGTTTTGTTTCATGCGCTGATGTTTACGCCAAAATTGCTCAGATAAAGGACCAAGTACCCTCATTAAAACACGTTTACAGTTTTGATCAATTGAGTGATTGTGCACACTGGAGCGAAGTGTTAGAACTCGGGGCAGACCAAAGCAATCAGCAAGACGTTGAAGTTCGTAAAAATGACGTTCAAGAAGATGATCTAGCCACAATAATCTATACCTCTGGGACAACCGGAAAACCAAAAGGCGTTATGCTCAGTCATCAAAACATTTCGGCAAATATTCGCCGAAGTGCTGATCGGTTGCCTATTGAAATGGGTAAGTCGAAGGCCTTGAGCTTTTTGCCTATTTGTCATATCTATGAGCGCATGCTCTCGTACATGTATCAATACTGTGGTGTCGAGGTTTATTTTGCCGAATCCCTGGAAACCATTAGTGAAAATCTTCAAGAAATTCACCCAGATGTGATGACTGCGGTACCGAGACTTTTAGAAAAAGTCTACGATAAAATATATGCCAAAGGTGCAGCGCTTACTGGGATCAAAAAAGCTTTGTTTTTCTGGGCGGTTAATTTAGGTTTAGTTTACGAGCCTTATGGCCAAAATGGCTGGTGGTATGAATTCCAACTTAAAATAGCACGGGCCTTAATTTTCAAGAAATGGCAAGAAGCCCTCGGGGGAAAACTTCGTGCGGTTGCTTCGGGTAGCGCAGCATTACAGCCCCGTCTCGCACGGGTTTTCAATGCCGCCGGTATTCCAATCATGGAAGGTTATGGACTGACCGAAACTTCGCCCGTAGTCTCAGTAAACGATTTTCGTGAAGGGAATTTTAGAATTGGGACGGTAGGTAAACCCATCGCCGATACTGAAATTAAAATTGCCGAGGACGGCGAAATACTGGTAAAGGGACCCCAAATTATGATGGGCTACTATAAAGATCCTGAACTCACTGCCGAAGTAATTAAAAACGGTTATTTCCATACAGGTGATATCGGTGAGGTTGATAAAGATGGTTTCGTGCGCATTACTGACCGCAAAAAAGAGATGTTTAAAACCAGCGGCGGAAAGTACATTGCTCCTCAAGTTTTAGAAAATGCTTTAAAACAATCTCGTTTTATTGAGCAATTGATGGTTATCGGAGAAAATCAAAAGATGCCGGCTGCATTAATTCAGCCCAATTGGGAGTTTATAGCTGAATGGGGCAAAAATAAAGGATTAAGTTTACCCAATGATCTTAGTGCCCTGAGCCAGCATCCTAAGGTAATCGCGCGTATTCAAAAGGAAATCGACTTGTTTAACACAAAGTTCGGAAAGTGGGAACAGATCAAAAAATTCGAACTGACTCCAGAAGTTTGGAGCATTGAGATGGGACTTCTAACCCCGACCATGAAAATGAAACGCAAAGTAATCAAAGCGCATTATCAATCCTTGATTGAAAAAATCTACGCTGAATAAATAAAGTCCCCTTTCTTTTAGATTGGGGATTTTTTTGTTAATTTTATTATGCATGCATAGTAAATTGATTACCTTTAAGACATGAAACACAAAACCATCGACCATATCCTTCGCAGTGTTTGGATGGCCGTATCCAAAATGTATCAAGAAGAGGCGTTAAAGCTTGACAGTACCATGGCTACCGGGTTTACACTCATTAGTATTGACCCTGAACAAGGGTCTCCTTCTACAGCATTGGGCCCTAAAATGGGTATGGAAGCTACCAGCTTGTCCAGAATACTTAAATCCATGGAGGAACGCGGTCTTATCACCCGTAAACCCCACCCAGAAGATGGACGAAGTGTTCTGATATGTCTGACCGAATTTGGACAAGAAATGAGAGAATATTCTAAAGATATTGTGCTTGGCTTTGATCAAATGGTTCGTCAGAAAATTAGTGAGGCCGATTTAAAAATTTTCTCAAAAGTTGCTGAATCAATAATGGATTTAGCACAAAACAATAATTCATTCAGTCGCAATAAAACATTTTAATATGTCAAAAAGAACAATAAAAAAGGTCGCCGTAATAGGCTCTGGTATTATGGGTAGCGGTATTGCCTGTCATTTGGCAAATATTGGACTCGAGGTACTTTTATTGGACATAAGCCCCAATGCCTTAAATGATGTTGAAAAGGCCAAGGGATTGACTTTAGAGCATTCACTAGTAAAAAATAGAATTGTCAAAAGTTCTTTTGAGAATGCAAAAAAATCTAAACCGAGCCCCCTTTACCACTCGAGCTTTGCACAACGGGTTTCTTTGGGCAATCTCGATAGTGATCTCCCAAAAATTAAAGAGGCCGATTGGATTATTGAGGTGGTCGTAGAACGACTCGATATAAAACAGCAAGTTTTTGAACGCATTGAAAAATACAGATCACCTGGCACATTGATTAGCAGCAACACCTCTGGGATTCCTATTGCGGATATGGCCCGTGGGCGCAGCGAAGATTTTCAAAAGCACTTTTGTGGAACGCATTTTTTCAATCCCCCGCGTTATCTCAAATTACTCGAAATAATTCCGGGACCAAAAACAGATCCAGAGATTCTAAATTTTCTTACCCATTACGGGGACAAATTCTTGGGGAAAACCACAATTGTCACTAAGGATACTCCGGCATTTATAGGCAATCGTATTGGAATATTCGGGATTCAAAGTTTATTTCATCAGGTTCAAAGCATGGGTTTGAGTGTTGAAGAAATTGACAAGCTCACAGGCCCGGTTATCGGTCGACCAAAGAGCGCCACGTTCCGAACCGTTGACGTCGTGGGGCTTGACACCCTGGCGCACGTGGCTGATGGCATTTATAAGAATTGCCCACAAGATGAAGCCCACGACCTATTTAAACCTGTTTCTTTTGTCGAGACCATGTTAAAAAACAATTGGCTGGGGAGCAAGTCAGGACAAGGTTTTTACAAAAAAGTAACGGATAAGGACGGAAAAAAGGAAATACATGCGCTTAATCTGAACACCTTAGAATATGCACCTGTAAAAAAAGTAAAATTTGACACCCTCGAAAAGACAAAGTCCATAGATCATGTTGCTGATCGCTTTCCAGTGCTTATCTCGGGCAATGACAAAGCCAGTGCTTTTTATAGAGCAAACTTTGGCGCTATGTTTCATTATGTTTCCCAACGTATCCCCGAAATTTCGGACGAGCTCTTTGCAATAGATTTAGCCATGAAGGCAGGGTTTGGCTGGATGCATGGTCCTTTTGAGATTTGGGATTTTATTGGACTCAAACAAGGAATTCAGCTCATCGAGGATTTAGGGCTAAAACCATCCGATTGGATTTTAGAAATGGCCCAAAACCAAAGCAGTTTTTACACCACCGAAGACAGTAAAAGGCTTTATTACAACCAAAATCACAAGGATTACCGACATATCCCTGGCCAAGAAGCCCTTATTATTCTGGATCAAATGGATTCGGAAAAAATTGTTTTCCAAAACTCCGGAGTTGTGGTTCACGACTTAGGAGATGGCATTTTGAATTGTGCCTTTAGAAGTAAAATGAACAGTATAGGCGGTGATGTTTTGGCTGGTCTAAATACAGCACTAGACCTGGCAGAAAAGAGCTATGCAGGATTGGTTATTGGTAATCAGGGGGCTAATTTTTCTGTCGGGGCCAATATTGGAATGATTTTTATGATGGCCGTAGAACAGGAGTACGACGAACTCAATGCCGCGATCAAATATTTTCAAGACACCGTTATGCGTCTGCGTTACTCGAGTATCCCCACAGTAGTCGCCCCGCATGGGTTGACTTTAGGCGGAGGATGCGAACTCACCCTTCACGCAGATCGCGTAGTGGCCGCTGCAGAAAGCTATATCGGTCTAGTAGAATTTGGCGTAGGGGTTATTCCTGGGGGCGGCGGAAGTAAAGAATTGACCTTACGCGCTTCAGATGGATATAGAAAAAATGATGTCGAGCTCAATCGACTTCAAGAATATTTCTTGACCATTGGTATGGCCAAAGTCGCTACCTCTGCCCACGAAGCTTACGATTTGGACTTTTTACAGTCTGGGAAAGATATCGTAGTGGTGAACAAAGACCGTCAAATAGCAGTGGCCAAGCAAACGGCGCTGATGATGGCCGAACTTGGCTACACCCAACCCCAACAGCGCACCGATATTAAAGTACTTGGCCAGCAAGCACTAGGAATGTTTTTGGTGGGCACCGATGCCATGCAAGCCGGGCACTTTATCTCTGAACACGACAAAAAAATAGCCAATAAACTGGCCTATGTTATGGCTGGGGGTGATTTATCTGAACCGACTTTGGTGAGTGAACAATACCTTCTTGATTTGGAAAGGGAAGCCTTTCTGAGTCTTTGTGGGGAGCGCAAAACCCTTGAACGTTTACAGCAAATGATCCGCACTGGAAAGCCTCTGAGGAATTAAAAATTATAAAAAAAATCAAAAAATTGGGTATCCCCAATTTAACATTGATTCTTAAACTATTAAACTATGACCACAGCCTATATTGTAAAAGCTTATCGCACTGCTGTAGGAAAAGCACCTAAAGGTTTATTTCGTTTCAAACGCCCTGATGAATTAGCCGCCGAAACAATCGCGTATCTCATGAGTCAAGTCCCCCAATTGGATAAAAATCGGATCGATGATGTCATGGTGGGTAATGCCATGCCAGAAGCCGAACAAGGCCTAAATATGGCGCGTTTAGTTTCATTAATGGGATTAAAAACCGATCAAGTTCCCGGAGTAACGGTCAATCGTTATTGCGCCTCTGGACTGGAAACAATAGCCATGGCGAGTGCAAAAATTCAAAGCGGAATGGCCGATTGTATCTTAGCAGGCGGGGCAGAATCCATGAGCTATATTCCTATGGGAGGCTACAAGCCCACCCCTGATTATGGCGTTGTAGCTCAGGGACATGAAGACTATTACTGGGGCATGGGACTCACCGCTGAGGCAGTCGCCAAAGAATACAAGGTATCTCGCGAGGCTCAAGATGAATTTGCTTTTAATTCCCATCAAAAGGCTTTAGCGGCACAGTCAACTGATCGTTTTGCCGCTCAAATCGTCCCGATCACGGTCAAACAAACCTATCTAGACCAAGATGGAAAACGCAAAACAAAAGAATATACGGTGAACAAAGATGAAGGTCCGAGAGCAGATACCTCAATCCAAGCGCTACAAAAATTGCGGCCGGTTTTTGCCCAAGATGGATCAGTAACGGCCGGAAATGCATCACAAATGAGTGACGGCGCTGCTTTTGTTTTAATTATGAGTGAACAAATGGTTAAAGAACTCAATCTTAAGCCAATCGCACGACTGGTCAGTTACGCTACCGTTGGGGTCGCTCCTCGAATCATGGGAATTGGTCCGGTAGAAGCCATTCCAAAAGCTTTAAAAATGGCTGGGCTCAAACAAAATGACCTATCCCTTATTGAACTCAACGAAGCTTTTGCCTCTCAGTCACTAGCGGTAATCAATACATTAGCGCTGGACCCCGAACGTGTCAATGTCAACGGCGGCGCTATTGCCCTAGGACACCCTCTGGGGTGCACGGGCACAAAACTTTCGGTTCAATTATTTGACGAATTAAGACAAAGAGAAGCCACTGGGGCCTACGGTATGGTTACTATGTGCGTGGGCACTGGCCAAGGTGCCGCAGGAATATTTGAATACCTCG
>RFXU01000068.1 GCA_009921505.1 Flavobacteriaceae bacterium | reverse complement strand
CGTGACTGAAAAGACTTGGCGATTGTTTTACGAAGACACTGTCGAGGCGATTGAAGCCTTTGTAAATGGGGTGCCAATTCGAGTGCTGTGAGCTTAGTAACAATTCTATAAACAGCCTAGAATAATTAGCCAATTAAACGAATACATTTTACCCTCCAGAGCATTGGGGCTGATTTGAACCAAGATCTAGTTGATAACTCCAACTGCATAAACGAAATCTACAATGTGCAAAGAGTTTGATTACCAAGATAGGCGTTGGTTAAGTGCGATGCTTAATGGATATATAAAACCCAAGCTAGGTGAGAGTTTAGAATTATTTTTTTGTAATGTTTAGACTTTCTTAGTTAAAAACTTGACTTAAAAAACGTGATTGGCCTACCGTGCCTGAACCCTCGGCACAACCCGAGTTTGGTTAAATTGGGAGGAAATAATGAAATCTATATTTAAAATTGCCGCCACCTCTATGGCACTGGTTTCCAGTGCTGCAATCGCAAATGCAACCGAGCTACGTTTATCTCATCAATGGTCCAATAAAGATGTTCGACATCAAGTTGCACAAATTGTTGCAGACGAAGTTGCCGCTGCAAATGTAGACTTGGACATCAAAATATTTGGATCGCAGTCGCTTTTCAAAGCGCGAGAACAATATAAACCTCTTAGCCGTGGTCAGCTTGATATGACAGTTCTGCCTCTGTCTTATGCTGGCGGTCAACAGCCCGCATTTAACCTAACGCTTATGCCGGGATTGGTGAAAAACCATGATCATGCCGCACGTCTCTCTAATTCACCATTTATGGATGCGCTAGAAGAAAAGATGGCGGAAGATGACGTTATGGTATTGGTGCATGGCTATCTTGCAGGCGGTTTTGTCGGCAAGGACAAGTGCATTACCAAACCAGAGGATGTCGCAGGTCTACAAACACGCGCAGCAGGCAAATCTTTTGAACAAATGCTCGCGGGTGCAGGTGCTTCGATCGCGTCTATGGCATCGTCTGAACTGTATAATGGTTTGCAAACCGGTGTATTACAGGCCGCAAATACATCGTCTTCTTCGTTCGTCAGCTATCGCATCTACGAACAAGTAAGCTGCTATACACCAGCGGGCGATGTCGCGCTTTGGTTCATGTATCAACCATTATTAATGAACAAGAGCACCTTTGATGGTTTGACCACCGCGCAACAGGACGCTTTGTTAAAAGCGGCAGCAAAAGCGGAAGCTTATTACCTTGAGGAAGCCAAAAAGGAAGATGCTGCATCTACAAAGGTATTTTCTGATGCCGGAGTCACAATTGCAAATATGACTGCAGAAGATTTTGAAGCATGGCGCAACCTTGCAAAAGAAACCTCTTACGCCAGCTTTGTTGCAGAGGTTCCTGATGGACAAGCTTTGTTAGACTTAGCGCTTTCCGTTGAATAAGTCAGCAACAGGGACGGCTAAACCCCGTCCCTGTTTCATGCTTTTTTACAACTAACACGAGGCGAACATGGCGGGTGGGTATAATTCAGCGTCTATTTCCAATACTGGAAATATCATTTTCTTAAAGATCGTGGCGGCGTTATCTAACTTTGCTGGATGGACTGCTGCGGCAATGATAGTTGCGGCTGTTGGTATAACATGCCAAATGATCGTGATTAGATTTGTTTTGAACGGATCAACCGTTTGGCAAACAGAAGCCGTTATTTATTTGGTCATTGGCGCAACCCTTATAGGCCTGCCTTATGTTCAACGCTTGCGAGGGCATGTAAACGTTGATCTCATACCACTAGCGCTACCTCCTCGTTTGCGATTTTTACTGGCTATTTTGACCTCATGCCTTTCAATTATCATTATTGGTATAATGTTTTTCTATGGCTTCGATTATTGGCACTTTGCTTGGGAAAGAGGTTGGCGTTCTGATACCGTTTGGGGCGTGCGTCTTTGGATTCCCTATTTGGCTTTGCCAACAGGCTTTGGCCTTTTATTGCTGCAATTGATTGCTGATTTTGTTGCCGTCCTAACTGGTGTCGACAAACCATTTGGCTTGGAGGATAACTGATGGATCCTTTATTACTCGGATTGATTGTAGCGCTCGTTACAATCATAGTTTTATTTTCAGGAGTCTCAGTCGCGCTTGGCTTGTTGATTGTTTCGGCTGGATTCTTGATAATTTTTGATGGTCCAAGATCACTAGAATTAATGCCAGAAATTTTGTTTGGAAAACTGGATAATTTTGCACTGCTGTCCATTCCGATGTTCATCATCATGGGCGCGTCTATAGCTTCGACCCGAGCGGGGGCTGATCTGTACGAAGCCTTAGAACGCTGGCTAACGCGCGTCCCTGGGGGACTTGTCGTCTCAAATCTGGGCGCGTGCGCTCTTTTTGCGGCAATGTCTGGCTCGTCACCTGCAACATGTGCTGCTATCGGTAAAATGGGCATTCCTGAGATGCGCAAAAGGGGTTACCCGGATGGCGTTGCGGCAGGGTCAATCGCGGCAGGGGGCACTCTCGGTATTTTGATACCGCCATCTGTAACAATGATCGTATACGGGATTGCAACAGAAACGTCGATTGGAAGGCTCTTTCTAGCGGGAGTAATTCCGGGACTTTTGTTGGTTGGCTTGTTCATGGCATGGTCGCTTTACTCGACATGGAGTTCTGGTGATGCGGCTCGACTGAGTTCTGGGAGTTACACATGGTCAGAGCGTTTTGAAATCCTGCCCAGAGTGCTTCCGTTTATATTTATTATTTTCGGCGTGCTGTATGCGATGTATGGTGGCATCGCAACGCCATCTGAAACAGCGGCTGTAGGAGCCCTGTTGTGCATGCTGATTGCGATCATAATATACAAGTTATGGCATCCTAAAGCAATTTGGACAGTCTTAAAGGATAGCACCAAAGAGAGTGTCATGATCTTGTTCATAATCGCGGCGGCGGGTGTGTTTTCTTACATGCTTTCGTCACTCTTTATCACACAATCCATTGCCGAGTGGATCGGCACCCTTGACGTCAATCGCTGGATATTAATGGGAGCCGTTAATGTCTTCTTGTTGATTGCTGGTTTTTTTCTGCCACCAGTCGCTGTGATCTTGATGGCCGCACCCATTTTGTTACCGATTATTACAACAGCTGGTTTTGATCCAATTTGGTTTGCTGTCGTTTTAACGATCAACATGGAAATCGGTCTTATTTCTCCGCCGGTTGGTTTGAACCTGTATGTAATAAATGGAATTGCGCCGGACATATCCCTTAAGACTATCTTAGCGGGTTCAATCCCATTCGTCGCCTGCATGGTCTTGGCGATTATTTTGCTATGCTTGTTCCCAGGTTTAGCCACTTGGCTGCCTGATTATGTCATGGGTGCCGCGATATGATTTGAAGGTAATTCCGCATGAGCACCGCTATTGGATCTACCATATTGAACGTTTCGCCCATGAGCCTCAAATAATGCCGCAACATAAATGTCTGGTTTGTGAGCTAAGGGTTTAAAGAAGCGAAAGGGAGGTAATGTGATGGGAAAAGATGCTTTTAATAAGGAATAGCAACCACTTTGTCACATGTACTCACAAACTATACTTTTCAATTGTCAACATAACCACCAAATTTTAGCACTTGATTTTCAAAAAATCTTATATTTTCGCTCGCGAAAGGTGATTTCGTGGCCAGATGTGTCAGCAACAAATCAACCACTATAAAGGCAGAATGTAGCGACGGCATATATTGAGGCCCGCTCATAGGTAGTTCGATAACATGGGTAGCGCCCTTCGCAAGTGGGGATGAAAAACGATCTGTGATGGCAATTATTTTCATTCCTTTATTGTTTGCAATTTCGCAGGCGCGAATGACTTCTACCGAATAATATGAAAATGAGATCGCGACCAATACATCTTGGTCGGTAGCGTGAGCGAGTTGATCCATAATTGCGCCAGGTTCGGAAGGCGCGCGTTTAAAGGTAGGAAAGGCCATCGACCCTACATACGACATATAGTGCGCGACAGAGTAACAACTGCGGACACCAACGCAATACACATTGTTTGCTGAGCCAAGTGTATCAGAGCTATTTTGTATTCCATCTAATGTTGCCGCTTGAAATAGCTGCGCCGCGTTTTGTTGATAGCTGTCTAAAAAGTCAGAAAAAATATCTTTACTGGGTCGTTTACGCAGCGCGCCCGCGCGATCGCCATATGAAAGATGCTCTTGGCGCCTTAATGTATTTTGTACGTCTTGGCGCAGATCATCATATCCAGTGTAGCCCATGGTTTTTGCAAGTCGGATGACCGTGTTGGAGTTTACATTCGCGGCGTCGGCCAAACCACGCACAGATTGAAAGGCAATCTCTGAGTAGTTGTCTAATATCCAATTCGCGAGGCGTGCCAGCGCTTTGGGTCCATTTGCGGCAATATCGCCGATCGCTTTTTTTAAATCCACCTGTGATTTCATACTTTCCCCCCTATGGCACTAGTGTATCAGGCTCAAAAATTAAAACAAATGTTTTCTTCTTTTTAAAAAAACAAAACAAATGTATTATGCAAGAATCATCTAAAGGGAGAATACTATGAAAAAACTAATGAATATGGTCGCAGCACTGGGTTTTGCAGCAAGTGCTGCACCTGCATTGGCTCAACAACAATTCATTTCAATTGGAACAGGCGGAGTGACCGGTGTTTATTATCCAACAGGCGGCGCAATTTGTCGTTTGGTAAACAAAGATAGAAAAGAACATGGGATCCGTTGCTCAGCAGAGTCAACTGGTGGGTCTGTTTACAACATCAACACCGTTCGTGCGGGTGAGTTGGAATTTGGCGTCGCGCAGTCGGATTGGCAGTATCATGCCTACAATGGTACTTCAAAATTTGAAGAAGCGGGCGCTTTTGAAGGCTTGCGAGCGGTTTTTTCCGTACATCCAGAGCCTTTTACATTGATTGCGCGTAAAGGGTCAGGCATCGCAAAATTTGAGGATCTCAAAGGCCAGAAGGTCAACGTGGGCAATCCAGGCTCAGGTCAACGCGCGACGATGGAAGTCGTCATGGAGTCGTTTGGTATGTCCATGGATGATTTCTCGTTGGCTGCCGAGCTAAAGGGATCTGAAATGGCGCAGGCACTGTGTGATGGCAAAATCGATGCGATGATTTACACGATTGGTCATCCAGCTGCCGCCGTGACAGAAGCGGCAACCACCTGTGACGTTGAGTTGGTTTCTGTCCAAGGCGCACCAATCGACGCATTAATCTCAGATAACCCATATTATCGTTCAGCGACAATTCCTGGTGGAATGTACAAGGGCACCGATTCAGATGTGACCACATTCGGTGTGGGTGCGACATTTATTTCGTCAACAGATGTTCCAGAAAATGTGGTTTATACGGTCGTAAAAGCTGTCTTTGACAATTTTGAGGACTTCAAAAAATTACACCCTGCGTTTGCAAATCTACAAGAAGCACAAATGATCAGCGATGGTTTGTCGGCACCTTTGCACGCAGGTGCAGCAAAATACTATAAAGAGCGCGGCTGGATAAACTAATTCTTGCACTAAATAACATATCCCTCCGCCTATGGCGGGGGGATAATTCTTAGGGGATCGCATGGCACAGGCACCAAAAACAGCAGAAGAAATAGTTGCATCCGTGGAGTCTGGTGGGCGCCAATTAACGGGTTGGCCGTTTTATACATTGCTCGTCATTGCCTTTAGTTGGTCACTGTTTCAACTTTATATCGCGTCTGCAATTCCATTTTTTCTTTCTGAACATCTTGGAATGAAACTGGTATTTAACAACCAAGAGGCTCGTCAAATCCATTTGGCCTTTGCTCTGGTTTTAGCAATGTTGTCGTTTCCTTTACTTAAAGGATCATCAAGGAAATCGGTTCCAATATACGATTATGCACTAGCGCTTAGCGGCGCATTGGTTTGTCTATATTTATTTTTCAATAAACAGGCCATTGCAGACCGCGCAGGATTGCCTACGACAACAGACTTGGTGATATCGGCAGGTGGTCTTGTGCTTTTGGCAATTGCAGTCTTTCGTTCTTTGGGCCTGCCTCTGGTGATCGTAGCCTCTGTTTTCGTAGCCTATGTATTTTTTGGACATTCGGATGTTTTACCAGAGGTTGTGCAATGGAAAGGCGCCTCATTAGGAAAAGCATTGTGGCATTATTGGATGCAGACTGAAGGTGTATTCGGCGTTGCCCTTGGCGTCGCGGCATCGATGATTTTCTTGTTCGTTTTGTTCGGGGCGTTGTTGGAAAAGGCAGGTGCCGGAAATTATTTTATCCAATTGGCATTTGCAAGTTTAGGTCATTTACGTGGCGGTCCAGCAAAGGCAGCCGTCGTTGCATCTGCAGCATCCGGATTATATTCAGGTAGTTCAATTGCAAATGTGGTGACAACTGGTACGTTTACAATTCCTCTTATGAAGCGTACGGGTTTTTCGGCGGAACGCGCAGGCGCGGTCGAGGTTGCATCGTCAACCAACGGACAATTGACACCACCGGTCATGGGTGCGGCAGCTTTTCTAATCTCAGAATTTACTGGCGTGTCTTATCCTGAATTGGTAAAACACGCGGTACTGCCTGCTTTGGTTTCGTATATCGCTTTGGTTTACATTGTCCATTTGGAGGCGCTGAAATTAGACCTTAAAGGTTTGACCAAGGCACCAAACGACAAACCAATCTTACGTCAGATTATTGGTTTTTTGACCGGATTTCTTGGCATGACTGCGCTAGCAGCTGCGGTTTATCATGGCCTAGGTTGGGTCAATGATTATTTACCTCAGGCTGGGGGCATCATCCGTCCTGCTTTGATATTTGCGGCCTACATTATCTTGATCAGAATTGCAGCGCACTCAGAGGATCTACCGCAAGATTTTCTGGTTGATGAAAAAACACCGTTACCAAAACCCAAAGATGTCGCGGTTACGGGATTGTATTTCTTACTTCCAATTATTGTGTTAATTTGGAACATCTTGGTCGAGCGCCTATCCCCGACTTTATCCGCCTATTGGGCGACTGTTACGATGATTTTCATCGTCTTAACACAGCACAGTATAAAGCGCGTTTTCCGCTCTCATGGCCAGATTATGCAAGGTCTCAAGCAAGGTATTCGAGATTTTTTCGACGGCATGATTGCTGGGGCGCAAAATATGATTGGCATTGGCGTTGCCACGGCTGCGGCGGGTATCATCATCGGAACTGTGTCATTGACGGGAGCGCATCAAGTGATTGGTGAATTCGTTGAATTCTTATCGGGTGGAAATATGATGTTGATGCTGTTTCTGGTCGCGATTATGAGCCTCATACTTGGTATGGGATTGCCAACCACTGCAAATTACATCGTGGTATCGTCTCTGATGGCGCCTGTTATCGTATCGGTCGGCGCACAATCTGGTTTGATTGTTCCATTGGTGGCAGTTCATTTATTTGTGTTTTATTTTGGTATATTAGCTGACGATACTCCACCAGTGGGCCTAGCGGCCTTTGCTGCAGCCGCCATTTCGCAGGGCGATCCTATTCGAACCGGAATTCAGGGGTTCACCTATGATATACGTACAGCGCTTTTGCCATTTTTGTTCATTTTCAATACGGAACTCTTATTGATCGACGTTACGTTTGCAAAAGCTATTTTTGTTTTCATAATTGCGACTATAGCCATGATGTTATTTGCTGCAGCCACCCAAGGTTATTTTTTAGCCAGGTCAAAGCTTTGGGAAACTGCTGCGTTGTTGCTAATCGCACTCACACTTTTCCGGCCCGGTTTTTGGCTGGACCAAATTTGGCCACCAACACAGTCAATCGAAGGCGTACACGTCTTACAGGAGCTGGGTCAGTATACACAGTCCCAAGTCATTTATGCTAAAGTCACGGGCCCAGATTTTGATAACCCAGATCAGTTAGCTTCATTGACCGTTTTGTTAGACTTACCGCAGGGTGACGATAGTCAAGCGCGCTTGGATGCAGCTGGCTTAGCCATTGATAACCCGACTAATGTATCTTTGCTTGAACCTTTTATCGGGACGCCGTTTTTTGAACAGTTTCAGCAGTTTGATTTCTACGGAGATCAACCCGTCGTGATCGAAAGTGTCGATGTACCGCAAGACCGCGTAGCAAAGGAAATTTTCTATATTCCAGCGCTTCTACTTTTGTTGTTTGTTGTGATGTCGCAACGACGGCGTCAAACAAAACCTGCTTTCTGAGATGTTTTAAGATGAATAGTCACATTTTCCCACGTCATACCAAATCCAATCTACCTGTCGCATCGCGGGGACGGGGATGTTACCTATACGACTCAGATGGAAATGCCTATTTTGATGCATCAGGTGGAGCGGCCGTGTCATGTTTAGGGCACGCACATCCAACTGTCATCGAAGCCCTGCACGCGCAGCTGGATGCACTGACATATGCACACACTTCTTTTTTCACGTCTGAACCTGCGGAAAAACTGGCACATCGCCTAATCGCAAATGCTCCAGCGGGTCTTGAAAGGGTATATTTGGTGTCTGGTGGCTCCGAAGCAGTAGAAGCCGCCTTAAAACTCGCGCGACAATATTTTACCGAAAATGGTTCACCTGAACGGTGCAAAATTATCGCGCGGCGCCAAAGTTATCATGGCAACACTTTGGGCGCTTTGGCAGCAGGTGGAAACCAATGGCGACGTGCACAGTTTGATCCGCTGTTGATTGACACTCATCACATCTCACCTTGTTATGCCTATCGTGGGCAGAAAACGGATGAAACAGAATATGAATATGGCCAACGTGTCGCGAATGAACTAGAGCAAAAAATTCTCGAATTGGGACCAGAAACTGTAATGGCGTTTGTGGCTGAACCTGTAGTGGGCGCAACGGCAGGTGCCGTTCCTCCAGTTGAAGGTTACTTTAAAAGAATCCGCGAAATTTGCGATCAGTATGGCGTTTTGTTGGTCTTAGACGAAGTCATGTGTGGCATGGGTCGCACGGGAACATTGTTTGCCTGTGATCAAGATAACGTAGCGCCTGATATCTTGTGTATCGCCAAAGGACTAGGGGCAGGCTATCAACCCATTGGCGCGACCTTATGTTCTGGAAAAATTTACAGTGCTATTGAAAAAGGGTCAGGGTTTTTTCAGCATGGCCACACTTATCTTGGTCACCCTATGGCCGCGGCTGCCGCTAACGCGGTTTTAGACGTGTTTTTTAACCAAGGCGTTTTAGAACGAGTAACGTTGATGGGCGCAAAACTAGAAGCGCGCTTAGAGCAGGCATTTGGCCAGCACGCACACGTGGGCGACATCCGTGGCCGTGGATTGTTCCGTGGTATCGAATTCGTTATGGATCGCAACACGAAAGAGCCATTCGACCCAGTTCTTGGGTTGGCTGCAAAGGTTAAGAAAACTGCACAAGCAAATGGGTTATTATGTTACCCGATGTCGGGCACGATTGATGGGCGCAGAGGGGACCATATTTTGCTGGCACCGCCATTTATCATGCAAGATAAGGATTTGGATGTTTTGATAGAAAAACTTGTCACAACAGTGGATCAGGTTTTACGATGAGGCCGCTGCCACGCATTATGGTTGCACCTAATGGTGCCTATAAAACAAAGTCAGATCATCCAAATTTACCTGTTACAATTGAGGAAACTGTTAGCTCAGTCGAAGAAGCCTACCATGCAGGCGCCGACGGTGCCCATCTGCATTTACGTGATACTCAGCAGTGCCATTTATTGGATGTCGCACAATACCGCGAATTGATTTCCGAAATACGTAAAAAGTGCCGTGATCTTTATCTTCAAATAACGACAGAAGCTGCTGGACTGTATACATCTCAATTTCAACGGGATTTGATAATTGAACTCGCTCACCCTTATGTCTCTGCTTCGATTGCTGAATTGGTAAGGGATTGCCAGTTGGACCATTTGCGTCAGTTTTATGAAAATTGTAGCGCGTTGGGTATCGTAATCCAGCATATCTTTTATGGTTTGGATGATATGCAAATGTTTCAGGATCTGGTTAACGCTAGAGTGATACCAGCGGATCAAAACACGTATTTATTTGTATTGGGACGATATAGCACAGGTCAACAATCCAAACCCAAGGATTTGTTGCCCTTCTTACGGGCTTTGAAGAAAATGTCAGATCAGAAAACACCTGACTGGGCTGTTTGCGCGTTTGGTTCGCAAGAGACACAATGTTTGTTAAATGCAATTAAAAATGGCGGCAAATCACGAATTGGCTTCGAAAATAATTTCTTGAACATAGATGGACAAGTTGCGCAGTCAAACGCAGACCGGGTCGCCGAATTACGCGAGCATCTTATCGGCCTATCCTATGTTTAACAATGCGTCTGTGCGCATGATGCGCATGAGTTTTCTATAGAGTACTTCAGAAACCAAAGTACCCAA
>RFXU01000067.1 GCA_009921505.1 Flavobacteriaceae bacterium | reverse complement strand
TACTGGACTGTTTGCAGCAGGAGCTGTGGGATATGGTCTAGACAACTACACTCCCGGCACATGGGGCGGTACGTATACAGGCACTGTTTATTACAATGGTACACCAGCGGGCGTCAACTATGTCGGAACATATCAGGCATTTTTTACAGGCGCTAAACTTGATAATAGGTTATTTGGCGTTTATGCGAAATTTGCCAGCAGCTTTACAGGTGCATTCACATCCACTTACAGTGGAAGTTACGCAGGAACGTTCACCGGTCTTTTTGTCGGAGCATATGGCAACACATTTACAGGAGTGTACTCTCGTGTTTTCACTGGTTCCTATTCCGGCTCTTACACCGGCGCGTTCACTGGTTCTTACACGGGCTTATATTCAAGTTCATTCTCTAGATTTTTCTCTGGCGCTTACACCGGTGCGTACTCATCAGCATATACCGGCGCGTTTACTGGTGCATACAATCGATCATTTACATCGTTGTTTACAGGAGCATATTCACAGGCTTTTGCCCAAGTATAACCAATGAGGTTATCATTATCATAAACGACATAAAACTCCCTTGAAACTTGAAAGAGTTTTGAGTTTTTCATGAACTGATATCCCAAAATGAACAACAAAATGGAAACGACTGCAAAAACACCTGTTTTTATTTCTCTTGAATAGCGCAATGCTTTGGATTTAGGTTACCAACAAATTTAAGGATTATTCATCGATGCACGCAGATCAAAACAGCCAAAAATTGGCAGTTTATTCACGATTAATTGTTTAAAACTTCTGACAGAGAAACACGCTCATTTTCTTTGAACGCCACGATATAGGCCTGATCGTATCCGCTGGCCCGCGCCTCGCTTTGCAAGCGTTGTGCCTGAGTATACTCTGAAGTTTCGCCATAATAATAACGATACAATGTACCGTCTTTTGATCTACTGATCTGATCTAGCCCTTTAAAATTATAAGATTTAGTCTCTAGTTTTTTACTGCTCGCCGCGATCTGAACCTTAAAGAGAATCTCTTTATTTGAGGTCCCGGGTTGAGTCTTGTCTGGGCCACCATTGCCGGAAGATTCTGAAGTGTTTTGATTTTGAGATTTATCTGGCTCAGACCCTTCCCCTTGAGATAGATTAGGAATAATGACCTGATTTTGATTCGCAAAATCAATTTCAGTTTTGTACTCAAGGATACTGCGGGCGATTTCTTGAGCCATTTCTTTTCGTCCTTTTTTGGAATTCAAATAGGGCCCTTCGTTGTCGTTAGTAAGAAAACCAAGTTCGATTAAGACACTCGGCATATATGAGTGATGCAACACCCAAAACACATCCTGACGTACACTGCGGTCTTTGCGCTTTAAGTTTTGCACTAAGTTTTTTTGAATCAGTCCGGCAAGTCGTATGCTCTGGTCCAGATACTCCTCTTGAAGTAAGGTCAGTCCAATAAGCGATTCCGGAGAAGAAGGGTCGAATCCTTTATAACGCTCTTGATAGTTCTCTTCGAGAAAAATTACCTCGTTTTCTTTTTTGGCGGTATTCAAATTCTTGTCACTCTTACTGAGTCCCATGACAAAAGTACCCGCTCCATGGGCCTGAGAATTATGGGAGTCACAATGAATCGACACAAAAAGATCAGCATCGGCTTTATTCGCCACTGGAGCACGATCGTAGAGTTCTATAAAGACGTCTTTTTTTCGGGTGTATATAACCTCAACACCTTGTTGCTGTAAAAGCGCACCAACTTGCATAGAGACATCAAGAACGATATCTTTTTCTTTAAATCCATTGCCTAGATTCCCTGGGTCTTTGCCTCCATGTCCTGGGTCAATGACTACAACAAAAGGCTTGTTTTGCGCCAAAACAATCGTTGAGCCAATGCTTCCTATCCAAATAAACACGCTCAGCATACACAGCGCGAAAACTCTTGTTAATCTCGAGACATACTTAAGGACCAAAGGCATCGTTATTACTGCGGAGTATTAATTATGGTTAATTAAAATTCAAGCCAAAAATTATATGTAATTTTGACTTACAAATACTAAGCCAATTTATAAAAACAACGCCTTTTGGCCTTTGGTTATTCTTTAACTTATTAAAAAAGTTGTTTACAATAATCGTCTGACCTCCTTGCAGCCACGCCCAAACATCGTTCAACTAACCCTGCTCCTAATTTTAGGCTTTTTTGGTTTGGTTTGTGCTCAAAATCCAGAGGATGGCTTTGTCCCCACCGACACAATCGCACGACCTGAACCCTTGTTGGACACGCTACAAGTGCCTGACGCAAAAGACCCTAGTATCCTCACAGGGGCTCAAGACAGTCTGATGCCTCAATCCGCCGTAGCCGATACCTTGGTCAGTGCCCCTGAATTTTTGGAAGACTTGGTCGATTATTACGGTGAAGACTATGTTTATATGGACCAAGAAAACTCCAAGGTCTTTATGTACAATAAAGCCTTTATGACCTACCTGGACTACCGTATCGACGCAGGGGAAATCATTTTAGATTACGCCAAAAACGAAGTCTACGCCAAGGGAATTGACAGCGCCGGAGTTTACAGCCAACTTCCGGTTTTTGTGCAAGGCAATAACAAAGTTCAACCCGATTCAATTCGCTTTAACTTTCAAACCAAAAAAGCCCTGGTGTTTAACTCCAGGACATCGCAAAACGACATCAACATGTTGTCTCAAATCACCAAAAAAGAAAATGACTCGGTGTATTTCTTGCGCAATGTAAAGTTCACGACGTCTGAAAATGTCGATGATCCCGAATATTATTTTTACACACGAAAGGCCAAATTTGTGCCCCAAAAAAAGGTGGTGACTGGTTTGACCAATATGTACATCGCCGATGTTCCTACCCCACTGGGCTTACCCTTTGCTTTTTTTCCACTGGCCGATACCCGTGCTTCGGGATTTGTAATTCCCAACATAGGCGAGAACAATAATCGTGGTTTTTTCCTGCAAAATGGAGGCTATTATTTTGCCGTAAACGATTATGTTGATCTTACCGTGCTGGGTGATTATTACACCAATGGTTCTTATGGCCTGCGTATGGATAGTGACTATGCGCTGCGCTATAAATTCCGTGGAAATCTCAGTGTGCGTTACGAAAACTTAATCAACAGTGAACGAGGGTTTCCCGATTTTACTCAAAGCAGTCTTTACAACATCCGTTGGCGTCATACCCAAGACCCAAAAGTAAATCCTAGCACCCGCTTTAGTGCCTCGGTCAATCTTGGGAGTAGCCGATATCTTCAGCAGTCCATTAACCAAACGAACAATGCCAGTCAGTTGGTTAATACCTTGAGTTCTTCAGTCTCTTATGCTAAAAGCTTTGACACAGAGCCTGCAATTCAATTCTCAGCCGCAGCGACTCACAGTCAAAATACCCAAACGCAGGTCATCAATATGTCCCTGCCCAATATCAATGCAAGCATATCACGGATCTTTCCTTTTGCACCAAAAGACGGGGCAAAAAAAGGGGTCTTTCAAAACATCAACCTGCAGTACGATGTGACCGCGGAAAATCGCTTTACCACCACCGATAGTTTGTTTTTTAAACCGGAGATGTTTGAGGGCGCCGAAGCTGGTGCGCGTCATTCCATCCCTTTAGGGACTAATTTTAAGTTGCTTAATTATCTCAGTGTCTCCTTGGGCAGCAACTTTCAAGAAACTTGGGTCGGCAAAACAATCAGACGCTCCTATGATCCGGAGCTCAACGATGGATTGGGCGGTGTGGTTCAAGATACGGTGTCCGGATTTGACAGTTACCGCACATATGGTTTCTCAGCGGGATTGGGGACGACTGTTTACGGAACATTTAACTTTGGAAAAGATAAAAAGATTCAAGCCATTCGTCATGTTGTTCGGCCTTCTGTGAGTTATAATATCAGTCCGGGCTTTGAGCAGTATTACGAAGAATATACCATTCCCTCTGCTGACCCACAAGTCAATGCTGAAGTTCAACAGTATTCTCGATTCGAAAACACCATTTATGGAGCCCCTGGCAAGTTATTCTCCAGCAGTATGAGTTTTGCTTTAAGCAACACCCTTGAAGCTAAAGTACGCAATCCGGATACCACGGCAACGGAACCAAAAAAAATTGCCCTTTTGAACAACTTTAATTTGTCGTCTGCCTATAATATCACCGCCGACTCATTGAATTGGAGCAATGTTCAGTTTACAGGGAGTATCCCCATTATTAAAAAACTAGATTTAAACCTTAATGGTTCTTTAGACCCCTATGCTCTTAATGCCAATAATCAACGTATCAATACATTTAACATCAACAATGGCGGGAGTTTATTCAGACTGGTAAACGCCAACATGAGTTTTAACTATTCCTTTTCCTCAAAGGATTTTGATGGAAGCCGTTCGGATGACGACGACCCAACGGATCAAAATTTCAACAATGACACCTTTCGCAATGGAGGCCGTCCCGATGATCTTTTTGGAGATGGACGCGATATTGCTGATCTGCGTGGTGATGAGCCTGAAGAAAAATCAAAAAATGAAGAGGAGGATAAATGGTATAATAACAGCATCCCTTGGGATTTTCGTTTGGCTTATACCATTACTTACGGGAATCAGTTAAGACAAAATGAAATTAGCTCTAACTCACTAATGATGAGTTCTAACATTAGCCTTTCTCCAAGATGGCGTATTGGCATCTCTTCAGGTTATGACTTTAAAAACAAGGGGATCACGCTTACTCAAATGCGTTTTGAGCGAGACCTAGAGAGTTGGGTTATGCGTTTTAGCTGGACCCCTATTGGCGCAAGAAATACATCGTGGAACTTCTTTATCGGAATCCGTGGAAGCATCCTAAGAGACATTAAATACGACAAACGAAGAGAAGCCGATCGGCGACTTTAATCTAAAAATCATCACATGAAAAAAATTATCCATACCCACGAAGCTCCTGCACCCATTGGTCCTTACAATCAAGCGGTGCGCATGGGCAATACGGTTTATACATCCGGCCAAATCGCTATCGACCCCAAAACCGGTTCTCTCATACAGGGTTCTATCGCGGACGAGACCCATCAAGTCATGCGCAATATGCAGGCCGTTCTTGAGGCTGCAGGTCTTGGATTTGAACAGGTTTTAAAAAGCACCATTTTTATCACCAACATGGATGATTTTGGAGCAATCAATGAAGTATACGGGAGTTATTTTGATTCAGAGACCGCTCCAGCTCGGGAAACAGTACAAGTAGCCCGATTACCAAAAGATGTCCGTGTCGAAATCTCAATGATTGCCGCAGATTAAAAAAAGCATACGCTTAAAACCATCTAAGCCTTAGAGAGATGCTCTGTCAATACGCTTGCCAAAGAGTTTGAAAAATAACTCTTGAAAAGTAGAAAAATCTACAGTATAAGAAGCCCCCGCTCCTTGCTCGAAGATTTGATCTTCCCCGATAAATTGTAAATCGGCCTGTCGATTAAAGAAATTCATACGCAAAGATCCATCGTCATTGACAAGCCATTGCACTTGTATGTCTCCTGCCACCGCAGAATCATTAGCCCCACCTACCGGCACTGCTACTTTACCATTTATCAGGACGCGTTCAGAAATTTGGGTACTGATTTGAACCCCAACATTATACTCTAACTGTGCATTTAAATCCACTTGACGGGTTCCTATGGTGGGCAAAATTTTAAACTTGGAGTCGCTGTCTGCCAGCAAATCAGCCACAAGTTTGTTTACGCGCTCTGTAAGGGTTCCCACAATATTTTGCCCCCCATCTCCTTGAAAAGCCCCAGTAGCGGCTAAGTAAATGGCTTGAAGCTGTCTTTGCTCCCGCTCGTTGAGCTTAACATTCAGCTCATCACGAACCGCAGAGGATACGTTAGGAAAATCGAGTTGAAAATCTAATTCGGGTTGCATGATTTGACCGGTCAAATTTAAAAGCACCTCCACATCGACCGTGCTATTGAGTGAGGGATTATCTAGGAGTGCCGATGGGTTGACATCTTGAACGCGATATTTAGCGGTCAAATCGAGTTGGGCCTGATCCGCTGCCCCATTCCATGAGATCCGCCCTCCAGGCACTACGTCAATAGTTTTGTCTACAATGCCGCCGTATTTAAAGTCGTAATTTCCTTGAATCACTACGAACTCACCCCACATTTTGAATTTACCTAGGGTGTTAATTTCGATAAACATAAGTCCAGTTCCTCGTCCTTTAAACTTTGAGTTATTGGCGGGGTCTACAAGGATCTCAACTTCGGCTTGATCGTTAATATCCAAGTCAAAATTTACAGTCAATCCCTTTATTTCATCGGGCACAAAGGAGGTTCCATTAATTCGAGCTGTTTTCTCCTCGGGTGAGATAAATCGAATAAATGAATCATCCCCGACTGTGGTGACATCACTTATGGGAATTTTAAAGGTTGTGCCTTTTTGGGTGCGCGCCGTAACATCGATCACCAATTCATCTGCGGGCCCAACTATGGTTGCGCCGCCATCAATAAAGGTCGTCCCGTAATATAGAACCGATTCTTCTGCCGGGGTATCCAAGGCCAAAAAGCGATCTGTCGTCATATTGAGGTCCAAAGCCCAATTTCCAAAGTTTTCGTGGGTGACCAGGCCTCCAAGCGTGGCCTGGGTATTGTATTTAAGGTCAGTTAAGCGCGTGGGCGGGATCGTAAATGCTCCATTAGATATAGCAATGCGTGCTTTGTCCTCAACAGCAAGGTCTATATTTAGATAAGGGATACGCAGTTTAGTGCTTTTAAGCGTTAAATCCCCTGTGACCGAAGGAGCGTTATAGAGTCCTTGGATTTTCGCACGGCCATCAACAAAGCCCGATATGTCACTTAAAACGGTCCGCCCTAATGGACTTAAAGCTTTGAGGTTAAAATCTCGTAGACTTAAATTCATATCTAAATAAGGCTCGTCCTTATCTAGATCAATAGATCCCATGGCCTTAAACTTATTATTGCCGTCTTTATTTAAGGTAGAATTAATGCGGTACTGTGTTAAGTCTTTGTTCCCCGTAATGCTGACACTCAGATCGCCCATGGGTACTGCGTTTACTTCAAAAGAGGACAGCGTCAAACTTGAACTTGGAAAATAATTCTCTTCTATTTTTTTAAACTGTAAACGGCCATTGAGCATCCCGCCTAATTTTAAATCTTCAATGCTTGGTAAAATATGATCGATATTGACTTTGTCAAAGTCTAACTCAAGACTCAGTGCGGTTTCAGCATCGCGAAATCCACTCAGAGCAATGGTTTCAGATTTATTTGAAAGAATTAAAGGGGATAAATTCAGTGAAAAATCTTCGCCAATGGTTAATCGATGTGTTTGCGGCTGATTGTCCTTATTAAATTGCCAAATTTGATCTCCCAAACTCAGTAATGACGGGTTTAACCCAATTACGGCATTGCCCAAACTATCTTTGGTTTGAAATAAGTCTAATTCATAATTATCCTGTTTCTTTTTACCGCCTCTAAAGCTAATTGAGGTATTAATGGTATCGGCAGGAGCACCATTAACCCAGCGCAAATCGTTAAAGTACCTCGAGCCTGTATAAATCGAATCCACCGAGATTGCCGAGCGATAGAGGTTGTGATCATTGTCGATTAAAATATTGACTCCTCCCAAATAATTCCCCATCAAGAGTAATTCAGGGGCAGAAAAATCTAACTCAAATTCATCTAAGTGGTCCGTAACCAAACCTTTGAGCCGCGTATCAGTCCCGAGCTGCAACTGTGGCAAAAAGAGATCTACAATTTTGTGATAGATCTCAAAATCATAAGTCACTCTTTGATTGGGCGTTACGGGCTTTGGCACATAATTGATATAGGTGGCGCCTATCGCATTTTCAAATAATACCGGGAGGTCTGCCCATTTAAATTGACCAGATAGATGGCCTTTAATCACATCAGGAGCGTCTATACTCAATGTTTTTTGATCTGGCCCGTTGTCTAGATTCAGAGCGAGGTCTTCAAAGAAATAATAGCGTTCTTTGGTTTGATAAAATGTATTGGCTAAAACCAAAGACCCTGAAAGTTCTTCATAACTCGGGCCGAACGCCTTGGCTTGAAAACTTCCTGAAAATTCTGCTATTGAATCTCTTTGAACGATTCCTAGGGTATGTAAATCTGCAAAACCAACCTCTGCATCCACTTCTAATCTTATTTGATCATTGGTTTCTTCGCTACTCACGCTGCCCCGGCTTTGTAAGAATTCATCAGCGATGGACCAAGTCCATTTTTGAAATGGAGCAATAAGATCCGCGTTAACTTCAATGTTGCGATAGGTATAGCCCAAATATTGAACCCCATCAAAGACCCCTGTGATTTGGGTGTTAAGTTGTTCTGTACTAAACCCTCTTCCTTTGAGCTGTATCGAACCCGATATGCCTCCAATAGTTTTATCACCGATTAATCGACCCACCTGGAATCCTTTGGTATCGATCGAGGCCGTGTAAAACGCATATTCCGCTCTACCGAGATTACCGAGTTCTAAGTTGGCCTTGAGTCGCCCAAGCGCACTGCCTAAAGTCCCTTCAAAAGTCAAAACATCTCCTTGAAGACGCAGTGCACCAATCATTGATGTTTTTCCCAATCGCTTTAAAGAAGCCGGCAAATTAGGCCCCAAATCTTGAGGCATAAAATCAATTAAATCATCGCGACGACTTGTGAGACGCATATCCTTAATGTCCAAATAAAATGGTGCCTCGTTAAGCATGTTCTTTAGCTTAACCTCCCCTTGGAGCGAAGATTGTCGATACTGCAGTCGGGCTTGACTCCAGCTTAGATTATTGAGTGTCCCATGCAATCCACCCGAAAGGCCGATAAAACCACCTGGATCAAATGCGTCGTACCAATTGTTGATGTCTGCGGTGGCAAAAACAGAACCTTCCTCTAAATCAAGTTCGAGATAAACCTTGTCTGAAAAATCACTCATGCCCTGCGGGTAGGATAATGATAAATCTCCGCGCAGATCGGATAATTGCGGGGTGATTAAATTCATATTAGCAATCCCCATAGAAGTATCGTCATAATAGTAATCCCCAGAGAGTTTAGACACAAACAGTCCGAAATTACTATCAAACCCCATGGAATTTATCTTTGCGCCGAGTTCTGGCCCGCTGATTCTAAAATCCTGAGCACTCAAAAAAACATGATTAAACGCCAAATCCTGCTGAAACTCAGGATTGCGATCTTGTATTTCAATACGGGTATTTTCAAGGGCCAAACGGCCTATGAGTAAAATAAATGGATCTTGATCGAGCGTTTCTTCCTGTGATGCAGGAAATTGAGCTAAGAAATGATCCAAACTATGAATGGACTCGTCTTTATAGGTAATGATGCGCAGTAATGCCTCGTCAAGTGATAGACGACCAAAGGCCCACCTGCCGGCCTCTATGTCGGTCAAACTAAGAATATTGGTACTCATTTTTGAGGCTTGGATCAAAGTGTCTTGATGGTGGTCTAAAATCAACACTTCGCGCAAATCAATGGCCCCTTTCCAATTCAGCCCCAAACGCTTAATCCTAACATCAACACCAAAATCTTTGTTTATTTTTTCAGTAAGGGATTGAGCTAAAGACGATTGAACTGAAGGAATACTCAATACGATGAGCACCCCAAAGACCAATAAGAAGATCAAGAGGGCGACACGCTTTAGTATTTGAATTAGTTTTTTGATCCCCCTTATTGTTTTAAATTTGTATCAAACTATTGTGCTAGCCACAATGAATCAATCACCATTGAGTAAAGATATCTATATTTTGGCCATTGAGTCCTCATGTGATGACACTTCGGCCGCTGTATTGCATAACGACCAGGTCTTATCCAATGTTGTTGCGAATCAAGAAATTCATCGCGCCTACGGCGGGGTGGTTCCGGAACTCGCCTCAAGGGCCCATCAACAAAATATTGTTCCTGTAGTTCATCAGGCCTTACAGCAAGCAAATATCGATAAAAATCAGTTAAATGCTATTGCTTTTACCCAAGGTCCTGGACTCATGGGATCACTTTTGGTAGGAACAAGTTTTGCCAAAAGTTTATCTCTGGGATTAAACATTCCCCTGATCAATGTGCACCATATGCACGCTCATATTTTAGCTCATTTTATTAAGGACCCCGAACAAACCATACCTGAATTTCCATTTATTGCTTTGACCATAAGCGGTGGACACACACAAATTGTTCTGGTCAAAGATTATTTTGATATGAAAATAATCGGGGAAACAATTGATGATGCTGTAGGAGAGGCTTACGATAAATCCGCAAAAATGCTCGGATTACCCTATCCTGGTGGACCGCTTATCGACCGCTACGCAAAATTGGGTAACCCTGATGCCTATCCGTTTCCAAAACCAAAAGTAGACCCACTGAATTTTAGTTTTAGTGGTCTGAAAACCGCCATACTTTACTTT
>RFXU01000066.1 GCA_009921505.1 Flavobacteriaceae bacterium | reverse complement strand
ATCAGATCCGCGTTTTGCTCGTTGACCAGCGAAATCCCATAAGCTACCTTTTCATCATCATCAAAACTACCGCAGTGAATATCACTGATGTGGACGATGGTGTAGCCATCGAAAGCCTCTGGAAGATCGTCAAAGGTCAAAGTATAAGTCAATACTTGATACTGATATTTGCCACGAAACATTCCATAAAGCAGTGCGCCAAAAGGCAAGGCAGCAGTGATTATTGCCACATTACTAACAAACCTCCTTCTACCGGGCAGAAAAGTCTCAGGCTGCGCCACAAACTGTCGGGAAATACCCCAAATAATTCGCACTAAATCTTCTGTCAAAAGAAAAGTCCCGATTAAAAGTTTTGGAACAAAGAAGGCCAAAAATAAACCGAAAAAATAGAGCCCGCCCGGCGCTGTATTGCGCACTTCGCCCATAGATAGCAATTGACCGAGAAACAACCCCAGAACAATGAGCGAAGTCCCGAAATAAATCCATGGGGCCCACGGATGCTTAGTAATTGTTTTAAGGGCTTGATAAGCATAGAAGTCTATCAGAGCATAAAACATTAAAAATATCAGCCAGCGCATTTTTTTTGACAAATATAATCGTGCTAGGATAAGTGTGACATTCCTTTACTTTTTTTTAACGTCTTTTTGTAACTTGAACCAATCAACTGAGTCCATGAAAAAATATATTTGGCTACTGCCCCTATTCATTCTATCTGGGTGTACTCTTGGAAATCCACCCTCAATAAAATCGGATTTTGACCCCCTGAAATACGTTGACCCTTTTGTTGGCACAGGAGGGCACGGACATACTTTTCCAGGGGCCACGACCCCTTTTGGTATGGTTCAGCTAAGCCCAGACACACGTCTAGAGGGCTGGGACGGCTGTAGCGGTTATCATTATAGCGACAATTATATCTATGGGTTTTCACACACCCACCTCAGCGGAACCGGGGTTAGCGATTATGGAGACATACTCCTTATGCCCGCAGGAGCCAAAAATTGGCATAATGGCGCTGAATCTAAAGACGGGTATCGCCAATATTTCAATCATAAGAATGAAGTGGCTTCGCCGGGATTTTACCAGGTCTATTTAGACAGTCTCGATTTGGTAGCGTCTATGACGGCAAGCCCCAGAACAGGAATACACCAATACCAATACTCGCGGCAACATCCTCAATATTTAGCGATTGATCTCGCGCATAGGGACGAAGTCCTCTCCGCTGATTTAGAACTCGTCGATGCCTATACTTTGAGAGGACATCGCCATTCGAAAGAATGGGCAGAAGACCAGCGCTTATATTTTTACATTAAACTGTCTCATCCGATAAAATCGGTCTTGCATGAAGAAGGGGAATCTATAGAAAATGCGTATGACTTTGAGTACCGCAAAAATTTGCAAATGGCCTATCTCAAATTTGACAATCCCGAAAATAGCCCCGTAGAAATAAAAGTAGGCATTTCAGCCGTGGACCAAGAGGGGGCTTTTCAAAACTATATGGCCGAAGCGGCGGGTAAAAGCTTTGATCAAATGCGTTTTGAAGCAGAAAAATTATGGAGAGATCAATTGCTCAAAATCAAGGTAGCAGCCAAAGAGCAAGGGGATTTAATCAATTTTTACAGCAGTTTATACCACAGCATGATCGCGCCCAACCTTTATCAAGATGTGGATGGGCGTTATCGCGGCATGGATCTCGAAATTCATCAGGATACGACCTTTAATTATTATACAGTGTTTTCCCTTTGGGACACCTTTCGGGCGGCACACCCACTTTACACGATTATTGAGCCAGAGCGCAGTGTCGATTTTGTAAAAACCCTTTTGGCCAAGTATGACGAAGGCGGCATCATGCCCATTTGGGATCTCGCCTCGAATTATACAGGCTGTATGATTGGCTATCACGGGGTCTCAGTAATTGCAGACGCTTATCTAAAAGGACTTGACGGATTCGATGCCCAAAAAGCACTTCAAGCCATGAAACACAGTGCCCTTCAAGACCATTTAGGCCTCAAACCCTATAAGGAGCTCTCCTTTATTCCTCTAGAAATTGAGAGTGAAAGTGTTTCAAAAACGCTTGAATACGCCTATGACGATTGGACCATCGCCCAAATGGCTAAAGCACTCGGTCAAAACGAGGATTACAATGCGTTTATTAAAAGAGCTCAGAATTACAAAAGTGTTTTTGACCCGCAAACGGGATTTATGAGGGCCAGACATTACAACGGATGGTTCTCTCCTTTTGATCCCTATGAGGTAAATTTTAACTACACTGAGGCCAATGCTTGGCAATATCGTTTTTTTGTCCCTCACGATGTCGAAGGACTTATTGAACTCATGGGAGGTCCTAATAATTTTGAACGTGAATTAGACAAACTCTTCTCAACGGGTTCCGCAACAACAGGCCGTGATCAGGCGGATATCACGGGATTAATCGGCCAGTACGCCCATGGTAATGAGCCGAGTCATCATATGGCTTATTTGTATCACTATGTACAAAAACCATATAAAAGTCAAGAGCGCATACGCCAAATTCTCACACAGCTTTACAGCCCTACCCCAGATGGGATTTCCGGCAATGAAGATTGCGGGCAAATGAGTGCTTGGTACATTCTCAGTAGCCTGGGCCTTTACCCAATGACCCCAGGAAATCCTGAATATTTATTAGGGAGTCCGCTCGTGGATCGGGCTGAAATCCAGGTCGGCGATCAAACGTTTAGTGTCCTAGCGCACAACAACGAGCGTGATCATCCTTATGTGCAGTCTGTAAAGCTCAATGGTGCATTATGGGACAAATCTTATCTCCCTCACAGTGCACTTACCCAGGGCGGTGTCTTAGAGTTTTTTATGGGTGCCGAGCCCAGTGATTGGGGGGCCTCAAAAGAACAGAGTCCGCACTCCAAAATAGAGATTGCCCAAAGTGAGGCTTTGATTGTACCTCCATTTATCAAATCAGGCACTACAGCCATAAAAGGAAGTACTACAGTGGTGTTAGATCAAGTGAATGATTCGGCACAAATATTTTATCGCCTCAATGATGAGCCAAGCAAACAATATGAAAATCCTATTGTACTTCAAGACGATGCGGTGCTCAGTGTTTATGCCCAGGACAGTCAGGGTAAAAGAAGTTCAAAAGTCACCACAAAATTTCTAAAGATTGACCCACTGCGCACCATAACGCCAAAGACCCCATTTGCTAACCAGTATAGTGCAGGAGGACCCTATGCCTTAATCGATGGGTATTTTGGGTCCAATGATTTTCGAACGGGTACCTGGCAAGGCTATGAGGGAGTAGATATTGATGTAATCGTGGATTTAGGACGCGTTCAAACCGTTAATGAAGTGTCAATTAACTTTCTGGAAGATCAGCGCAGTTGGATTTTCCTACCGACAGAAGTAGAGCTTGCTGTAGGACTCGATGAGCAAACTAAAACAATTGACAAAATAGAGCTGCCAGAGATTACTCCAAGAAAGGAATCGATGCAAAAAACCATAACCTTTTCCCTTGACGGGAGTCTTCAAAGGTATATTCACTTGAAAGCAAAAAATTACGGAACCCTACCCCCTTGGCATTTGGGTTATGGTGGTGAGGCCTGGTTATTTGCTGATGAAATAACAATCAAATAAATTATGAAACGCAGAAATTTTATTCAAAATACAGCCTTGGGTGGTCTTGGTATCGTCGCTGGGTCGAAGGCTGTGGCCGGGAATCAAGAAAACACTCAAATGAATACGCTTGAAGGCGCATCGACAGCCCAATATCAACTTCCGTTAGTAATTGCGACATGGAATGTGCCTAACGCAACACAGGCCGCGTATAATGTTTTGAATAATGGCGGATCAGTACTTGATGCCGTAGAGCAAGGCTGCCGCGTTGAAGAGGCTAATGCTGAAGGCCAAAGTGTGGGGATCGGCGGTTTGCCTGATCGCGATGGTAATGTGACTTTAGATGCTTGTATAATGAATTCTGAAGGAGATTATGGCGCTGTAGTATACCTTCAAAACATCAAACACCCGATATCTGTCGCACGCAAGGTTATGGAAGAAACCCCGCATGTAATTATGGCGGGCAGTGGTGCAGAGAAATTTGCCCTAAGTCAGGGGTTTCCGCGGGAAAACTTGCTCACGGAAGCTTCAGAAAAAGCTTGGAAAGCGTGGTTGGTTGAAGCACAGTACAAACCCATAATCAACATAGAAAATCATGATACTATTGGCATGCTCGCCGTAGACGCAGCGGGCAATATCGCAGGAGGTTGTACCACGAGCGGTCTGGCCTATAAAATGGCGGGACGTGTTGGGGATTCGCCAATCATCGGTTCAGGTTTATTTATTGATAACGAGGTGGGTGGGGCAACCGCTACTGGGCTCGGAGAAGAAGTTCTAAAAACGGTAGGGAGCTTTTTGATCGTAGAACTTATGCGTCAAGGGCGCAGTCCACAAGAAGCCTGCGAAGAAGCGATCGGCAGAATTGTCTCTAAAAATAAAAATTACAAGGATTTTCAGGTCGGTTATATCGCCGTAAATAAAAAAGGGGAAGTCGGCTATTACAGTATACACGAAGGATTTTCAGCCACTTGCTACTGTGAGGATCAAAATCGAAATTATCCAAGTGATTATTATAACAAATCCTAAAATTTGTTTTCAAAAACAATAGAGCGCTTAAGATTGCGTTTTGTGAAATAACTCAGTCGATGATTGAATTAATTTGATTGTGTGATTATTAATTTATGAAAAAATGATATTTATCAATAGTAAGTTGTTTTTTTTCGCTAATTTTGTCACTTATAAGTAGGTTGATCCCTCTCGGGGTTAATCAAATTTGGGGCGAAAAGTCATCACATATGTGGTGACTTTTCATTTTATACCCCCTCGAGTTTCTCTCAGATTTAGTGAAAATAAAGTTTGACCAAGAGGGCATAAGTTTTGTAGCTTTAAGCCTTAGTACTGCACCTTATGGATTCTAAAAAACGACTTTTTTTGATCGATGCTTATGCCTTGATTTTTCGCGGATATTATGCGTTTATTAAAAATCCGCGCATCAATAGTCAAGGTCTTGATACCTCTGCTATTTTAGGGTTTACCAATTCACTTTTGGATGTGATCAAACGAGAGCGCCCTGAATATCTAAGTGAATTACGGCAAGAACTTTACACAGATTACAAGGCGAATCGAGATGAAACTCCAGAGGCGATTAAAATAGCGGTCCCTTACATCCAACAGCTACTAGAAGCCATGCATATTCCAGTTATTGTAAAATCAGGATTCGAGGCCGATGACATTATAGGAACCCTAGCAAAAAAAGCAGAAAAAGAAGGGTTCGATACCTATATGGTAACCCCCGATAAAGATTTTGCCCAATTAGTATCGGAACATATTTTTATGTATCGTCCTGTTTTTGGCGGAGGCTATGAAACCTGGGGGATACAAGAAGTTCAAGCAAAGTTTGAGGTCGAGCGCCCAGAACAAGTGATTGATTTACTGGGAATGATGGGAGATAGCGCTGATAATATCCCTGGATTACCCGGTGTTGGCGAAAAAACAGCCAAAAAATTTATTCAAACATATGGCTCGCTCGAAGGCTTACTGGCCAATACTCATGAGCTCAAAGGCAAAATGAAAGAGCGGGTTGAAGAAAGTGCAGAACTCGGCCGATTGTCCAAAGAATTAGCAACAATCCTTCTTGATGTGCCGGTCGATTTTGAGCCAGAAAAACTCATTATGGAGGCTCCGGATGTCCCTGCAGTAACCGCGTTGTTTGAAACTCTGGAATTTCGTCGACTCACTCAAAATTTCATCAATACGTTTTCACAGTCATCTCCTTCTACGGACAATCCGCAAGGGACTGCCCAATCAGGTTCTAGTCCAGACAATGAAATCAATTCTGTCACTTCTGAAAACACCGAGAATTTACAAACTGCTGGCTCAGGACAATTTTCGCTTTTTGATCAAGTTCAAGATCAGGTGAATTCCGCCTCAAGCAGACAAAGTTTAGACAATACCAGCCACCACTATCAAACCGTTACTCCTGGAATAGCGCTTGATTTATTAATCACAGCATTATCAAAACAGGAAAAAGTTGCCATACATCTTTTGACGGATATCGATGATGCCATGACCGCATCGCTGATTGCTGTAGGACTGAGTTACCAAGGACACAGCGGATATGTTTTGACCCTTCCACAGGACAAAAATGCCGCGACAACACTCCTTCAAAAGCTCAATCCATTTTTTGAGAATGCGACCATTGAAAAAATTGGTCAGCACTTAAAGGCGAGTATTAAAATATTATCTCGGTATGGGGTTCAATTAAAAGGTCCTTTATTTGATACCATGTTGGCTCATTATCTGATCAATCCCGACATGCGTCATGATCCGTTAGTTTTGGCCGAAAACTATCTAAATTACAGACCCTTAAACCCCATAGACCTTATCGGAAGGGCTGGAAAAAATCAAAAGTCCTATTGGGACCTGAGCCCAGAAGAAGTCACGAATATCACGGCCGAAATGGCCGATATCACGCTGCAATTAAGAGATTATTTTTGGGATGAATTGAGTCAGGCCGAGACCATAAAGCTCTATCAAGACGTCGAAATTCCATTATTGCGTGTTTTGGCCGATATGGAACTGGAGGGGATCAATTTGGACGCAACATATCTCGCCGGTCTTTCGCAAACTTTAGAGACTGATATTGCCCGGCTTCAAGAAGCTATTTTCACCCAAGCTGGAACCGAGTTCAATATTGCCTCGCCCAAACAACTGGGCGAAATTTTATTTGAACAAATGAAATTAGTGGATAAGCCAAAGAAAACAAAAACAGGTCAGTATTCGACTGCTGAAGATGTGTTGTCCTACCTGGCTAAAGACCACCAAATTATTCGCGATATTCTTGAATTTAGAGGCCTGTCAAAGCTCAAAAGCACCTATGTCGATGCCCTGCCTAATGTGGTCAACAAAGAAACTGGACGGGTGCACACGGACTATATGCAAACCGTTGCGGCTACGGGACGCCTTTCTAGCAACAATCCGAATCTTCAGAATATTCCAATACGCACCGAGCGAGGACGCGCCGTGCGCAAGGCCTTTATCCCAAGAAATGAAGACTATGTGCTTATGGCGGCAGATTACTCGCAAATTGAACTGCGTATTATTGCCGCACTCTCTGAAGAAAGCACCATGATTGAGGCATTTCAACGCGGTGAAGACATCCACGCAGCGACCGCGGCTCAAGTCTTTGGAATTCCAATTGAGGAAGTTACCCGAGAGCAAAGAAGTCATGCTAAAACAGTGAACTTTGGAATTATTTATGGCGTTTCGGCTTTTGGCTTGAGCAATCAAACTGATTTAAGCCGATCAGAATCCAAAGAACTCATAGAAACATACTACGCCACTTATCCCAAGTTGAAAGCCTTTATTGGGGCACAAGTTAATTTTGCCCGAAACCACGGTTATGTCCAAACCATTTCTGGACGGCGCCGATATCTAAATGACATCAACAGCCGAAATGCGGTTGTTCGCGGTGCTGCAGAACGAAATGCCGTCAACGCGCCCATACAAGGAAGTGCCGCAGATATCATAAAAATCGCCATGATTGATATACACAAAGCCCTAGAGCAAGGCAATTTCAAAAGCAAAATGCTTCTTCAAGTCCATGATGAACTTGTCTTCGATGTTTATCGCCCGGAAATACACGAATTAGAGCAATTGGTGACCAAACACATGCAACACGCTTACCCCTTGGCAGTGCCTCTTGTGGTTGATGTCGGTCAAGGGAGCAACTGGCTTGAGGCCCACTGATTTAACCACAATATTATTGGCTTTTAACTTTTGGCCTTTTGGGGTTTGTATTTACAATTTTTAGACTTACATTTGCGGCCCTCAAAAGAGGGAAATTCAATGATTATTAACTATTTGACAAAAAACTGAATGGACACATTAAGTTACAAAACAGTATCTGCCAACAAAAACACTGTAAATAAAGAGTGGGTTTTGGTAGATGCGGACGGCCAGGCATTGGGTCGTCTTGCCAGTGAAGTTGCTAAGCTACTTCGTGGAAAACACAAACCAAACTACACGCCTCACGTTGATTGTGGAGACAATGTAGTGGTTACTAATGCAGCCAAGGTAAGTCTATCTGGCAAGAAATGGGAATCTAAAACTTACATTCGCCACACAGGTTATCCTGGAGGTCAGCGATCGTTGTCGGCAAAAGAATTGCTCGCTAAAGATCCTGCTCGTGTTGTTGAAAAAGCCGTTAAAGGCATGTTGCCAAAAAACAAATTAGGAGCTGAGTTATTCCGCAACCTAAAAGTTTATTCTGGTGAAGAACACGGACAAGAAGCGCAAAAACCGAGAGTAATTAACCTTAACGACAATAAGTAATGGAGACGATTCACAAAATTGGACGAAGAAAAACCGCGGTAGCACGTGTGTACGTTTCTAAAGGAAAAGGAGACATCACGGTCAACAATCGCGCATTTGACAACTATTTCACAACCCCTACCCTTCGCTACAAAGTACAGCAACCACTTGCCTTAACAGCGAATGAGAAATCATTTGACATCAAGGTAAACGTAAAAGGTGGCGGAATTACAGGACAAGCAGAAGCAGTTCGCCTAGCGATTGCACGTGCTATGTGTGAATTAAACGAAGAAAACAGAACGGTTCTTAAGCCAGAAGGTTTATTGACCCGTGACCCGAGAATGGTGGAACGCAAGAAATTCGGACAGAAGAAAGCCCGTAAGAAATTCCAGTTCTCTAAACGTTAATATAATTCATTTTCAGTTCTGGGCTCCGGCCCAGAACTGCGAAATGACTATGTTCCTATATTTATTAATCAAGCTGTTAACGCCTTTGGACGCCAAAATCAATCCAAAGTGTGTGTTAGTTTAGCATCTAAACCACAAGAAATCTTGGGTTGCTATCTAAACAGAACGTAAACTAAAACAAAATGGCAAACAACGAACAAGTCAAGTCGTTACTTGACGCTGGTGTACACTTTGGACACCTTACCCGCAAATGGAATCCGAACATGGCGCCCTACATCTATATGGAGCGCAACGGAATCCACATCATCAATCTTTACAAAACCGCTGCTAAAATCGAAGAGGCTAATGAAGCTTTGAAGAAAATCGCAGCAAGTGGACGTAAAATTCTTTTTGTCGCCACAAAAAAACAGGCTAAAGACATCGTTGCTGAAAAAGCAAAAAATGCCAATATGCCCTACATCACTGAGCGCTGGCCCGGTGGAATGTTGACCAATTTCGTAACGATCCGTAAGGCCGTTAAGAAAATGGCCTCTATCGATCGTATGAAGCAAGACGGAACCTTCAACACCCTTTCTAAGAAAGAGCGTTTGGCTGTAGATCGTCTTCGTGCGAAACTAGAGAAAAACCTTGGTTCTATTACAGACATGAGTCGTCTTCCAGGGGCTTTGTTTATTGTTGACACAACTCGTGAACACATCGCCGTGAAAGAAGCTCAGAAATTGAACATCCCTATTTTTGCGATGGTCGATACCAATAGTGACCCACGTCCTATCGATTATGTGATTCCATCTAACGACGATGCTTCAAAGTCTATTGACAACATTATGACGAGCGTAACCAATGCCATCATTGAAGGATTGGCAGAGCGCAAAGCCGGTGGAGCTCAAGATGATAGCGAGGATACAGAAGCGGTAACCGTAGAAACTAAGGCGCCACGCAAACGTGCTGCAGTAGTTGCTGCCCCAGTAAGCTCTGAAGAAGAATAATAATCAATCATTATAGTTTTTAACCACAATACGCCTCTCGATTAAAAAATCTTGAGGCGACTATAAAAATTAAAAAAATGGCACAAATTACAGCCGCTCAGGTAAACGAATTAAGACAAAAAACTGGTGCAGGAATGATGGATTGCAAAAAAGCTTTGGTTGAGGCCGAAGGTGATTTCGACAAAGCCATCGAAGTTCTACGCAAAAAAGGTCAAAAAATTGCCGAAAAACGTGCAGACCGCGATTCAAGTGAAGGTGCAGTTATTGCCAAAGTAAACGACCAGGCCAACAAAGGAGTAATTATCTCTTTGAACTGCGAAACTGATTTCGTTGCAAAGAACGACAGTTACGTAGCTCTAGCTCAAGCTTTAGCAGAAGTTGCGTTAGGGACGAGCAGCCTAGAAGAATTTTTGGCTTCAGATTTTGAAGGCATGACAGTTCAAGAAAAACTAACGGAACAAACCGGAGTTATTGGAGAAAAAATAGAAATCGGTGGGTTTAAAACGCTTGAAGCGCCTTTCGTAGGATCGTACATCCACGGAAATAAAATCGGTGCCTTAGTAGGACTTTCTAACGCGATTGACGGCGCTGCTGAGCTCGCTAAGAGCGTTTCTATGCAGGTTGCTTCTATGGGTGCAACCACACTTTCTTACAAAGATTTCGATCCAGA
>RFXU01000065.1 GCA_009921505.1 Flavobacteriaceae bacterium | reverse complement strand
GATAGGGATGACCAGCATCTTTGACGAGAAAGGAAAGAATATTCCTTGTACCGTTATTGAGGTAGGCCCCTGTGTTGTTACCCAAGTCAGAACCAAAGAGGTTGACGGGTATGAAGCTCTTCAACTTGGTTTCGATGACAAAAAGACTGCTAACAAAGCTGCTGAGGGTCATGCCCAAAAAGCAGGTACGGTAGCAAAGCGAAAAGTCGTCGAGTTCCAAGGATTTGAAGAGGAGTATAAACTAGGAGATACATTGACTGTAGATCACTTTAGAGAAGGTGAATTCGTCGATGTCTCTGGGGTTACAAAAGGAAAAGGATTTCAAGGGGTTGTAAAGCGCCATGGATTTGGTGGTGTAGGTCAAGCGACTCACGGTCAGCATAACCGTTTACGTGCTCCAGGTTCTATTGGTGCAGCATCATATCCTGCCCGCGTATTCAAAGGAATGCGTATGGCCGGTCAGATGGGTAATTCTAAAGTGAAAGTTGAAAACTTACGCGTGTTAAAGGTAGTTCCTGAAAAGAACTTACTTGTGGTTAAGGGTTGTGTGCCTGGACATAAAAACGCTTATCTAACAATTACAAAGTAATGAAGGTAGCAGTATTAGACAAAAACGGAAAAGATACGGGAAGAAAGGTAGACCTTTCTCAAGACGTATTTGGTATTGAGCCTAACAATCACGCGGTATACCTTGATGTAAAGCAGTACTTGGCAAATCAACGTCAGGGAACCCACAAGGCTAAAGAGAAAGCAGAGATTACAGGGAGTACCCGAAAGTTGAAAAAACAAAAAGGAACAGGTACCGCAAGAGCCGGTAGTATCAAGTCAGGAGTGTTCAAAGGTGGAGGTCGTTTTTTCGGTCCTCGCCCGCGTAACTACGGCTTTAAACTCAACAAAAATTTGAAGCGTTTGGCGCGTCGTTCGGCTTTGAGTATGAAGGCTCAAAATAAAGCGATCTTAGTTTTGGAAGACTTCAATATGGAGACTCCAAAAACAAAAGAGTTTACAGCATTATTGCAGTCTCTCGGTTTAGAAAACAAAAAATCTTTGTTCGTCTTGGGTGACTCAAATAATAATGTATATTTGTCGTCGCGTAATTTGCGAGGCACTGAGGTGATAAACAACTCAGAATTAAGCACTTACAAGATAATGAATGCAAGCAGCTTAGTGTTGTTTGAAGGTTCTTTGGAAAGTATTGAAGAAAACTTAAGTAAATAGACACAAGATGAATATCTTAATTAAACCTATTATTACAGAGAAAGCCACGCGCAATGCGGAGGATTTGAACTGCTTCACCTTTGTGGTGAATCCAAAGGCGAACAAGATTGAAATCAAGAATGCGGTTGAAACTGCATATGGTGTTTCAGTTACTTCAGTTCGCACAATTAATGTCCGCCCAGATCGTCGTGTTCGTTATACGAAGACGGGGGTTCAGACTGGTAAAACGACTGCAGTTAAAAAAGCAATCGTACAGGTGGCGGAAGGTGATACAATAGATTTTTATGCTAATATCTAAAGCGATTTAGATTAATAAAGACAAAAATGTCAGTAAGAAAATTAAAACCAATCACCCCAGGACAGCGATTTAGAGTTGTAAATGGATTTGACGCCATTACGACTGATAAGCCGGAGAAGAGCTTGCTCGCTCCGAAAAAACGTTCAGGGGGAAGAAACAGTCAAGGAAGAATGACCATGCGCTATATCGGTGGTGGTCATAAGAAGCGTTATCGAATCATCGATTTCAAACGCGATAAGCACGGTATTCCTGCAACCGTAGCAACAATTGAATACGATCCAAACCGTACCGCATTTATTGCTCTTCTTAATTACCAAGATGGTGAGAAGCGTTATATCGTCGCTCAAAACGGTTTACAAGTCGGTCAAAATGTTGTTTCAGGAGATGGGGCAGCCCCAGAAATTGGGAATACGCTAACCTTATCTCAAATTCCTTTAGGGACAATTATTTCCTGTATTGAATTACATCCAGGTCAAGGTGCTGTTTTAGCGCGTAGTGCTGGTGCTTTTGCACAGTTAATGGCTCGTGAAGGAAAATATGCAACGGTTAAGTTGCCTTCAGGTGAAACGCGTATGATCTTAGTGACCTGTTCAGCAACTATTGGTGCTGTTTCAAACAGTGACCATCAGTTATTAGTTTCAGGTAAAGCCGGACGTTCACGTTGGTTAGGTCGTCGCCCACGCACACGTGCAGTGGTGATGAACCCAGTCGATCACCCAATGGGTGGTGGTGAAGGACGTTCTTCTGGAGGACATCCAAGATCTCGTAAGGGTATACCAGCTAAAGGGTACCGTACGCGATCTAAGACCAAAGCGAGTAATAAATACATTGTAGAACGTAGAAAGAAATAAGTCATGCCAAGATCACTAAAAAAAGGACCTTACGTTCACTATAAGTTAGATAAAAAAGTTACTGACAATGTAGAGTCAGGCAAGAAGACGGTAATCAAAACTTGGTCAAGAGCCTCTATGATTACTCCAGATTTTGTCGGACAAACGATTGCAGTACATAACGGAAAACAATTTGTTCCTGTCTATGTTACAGAAAACATGGTGGGCCACAAGTTGGGTGAATTTTCGCCTACACGATCATTCCGTGGCCATGGTGGAAACAAGAACAAAGGAAAAAAATAATAAGCCATGGGAGTTCGTAAACGAGAAAGAGCAGAAGAAATCAAGGAAGCGAAAAAAACACAGTATTTCGCGAAACTGAACAATTGCCCGACTTCACCGCGCAAAATGCGCTTGGTTGCCGACTTAGTTCGTGGTGAAAAGGTGAATCACGCCTTGAATATTTTAAAATTTAGTCAAAAAGAGGCGTCACGTCGTCTTGAGAAGTTATTGCTTTCGGCTATTGCTAACTGGCAAGCCAAAAACGAAGAGGCTTCTTTGGAAGACGCTGATCTTTTTGTAAAAGAGATCCGTGTAGATGGTGGCAGTATGCTAAAGCGTCTGCGCACTGCACCTCAAGGACGTGCACACAGAATTAGAAAGCGTTCCAACCATGTAACTTTGGTTTTAGGAGCTAACGATAACACACAAAGCTAGAAAGTAAATGGGACAAAAGACAAATCCAATCGGGAACCGCTTAGGTATCATTAGAGGATGGGAATCCAACTGGTACGGTGGCAACGACTACGGCGATAAATTGGCCGAAGACGATAAGATTAGAAAATACGTTCATGCTCGTTTGAGTAAGGCTAGTGTGTCTCGTGTAATTATCGAGAGAACTTTAAAACTTGTAACCGTTACTATCACTACGGCTCGCCCAGGTATCATTATTGGTAAAGGCGGTCAAGAGGTAGACAAGCTGAAAGAGGAACTTAAGAAAATTACAGGCAAGGAAGTACAAATTAACATCCACGAAATTAAGCGTCCGGAATTAGATGCATTCTTGGTAGCGTCGAGCATTGCTCGTCAAATCGAGAACCGTATTTCTTATCGACGTGCCATTAAAATGGCGATTGCAGCCTCAATGCGTATGAACGCAGAAGGGATTAAAGTGCAGATTTCTGGGCGATTGAACGGTGCTGAAATGGCGCGTTCTGAAGCGTATAAGGATGGGCGTATTCCATTGTCGACATTTAGAGCGGATATTGACTATGCTTTAGCTGAAGCCCACACGACTTATGGTCGCCTTGGGATTAAAGTATGGATTATGAAAGGAGAGGTTTATGGCAAGAGAGAGTTGTCGCCATTAGTTGGTCTTTCCAGTAAAAAATCCGGTGGTAAAGCGAATTCTGGGCGCGGTGCTAACAAAGCCCGACGTAACAGAAAGTAATTTTTTAAAGACGAAAGAAGATGTTACAACCAAAAAGAACTAAGTTTCGTAAGACCATGAAGGGTCGCATGAAAGGAAATGCGGGCCGAGGCAATCAATTATCGTACGGGACTTTTGGTATTAAATCACTAGACTCAAATTTCTTAACAGCACGTCAAATCGAGGCTGCGCGTATCGCGGCAACACGTTTCATGAAGCGTGAAGGGTCGATTTGGATCATGATTTTCCCTGATAAACCGATCACTAAAAAGCCTCTTGAGGTACGTATGGGTAAGGGTAAAGGAGCTGTAGAATATTGGGCTGCCGTAGTTAAACCAGGGCGCGTCTTGTTTGAGGTGTCTGGAGTGCCATTAGAAACTGCAAAGGAAGCTTTGCGTTTAGCGGCTCAGAAACTTCCTGTGAAAACGAAGTTTGTCATTTCCAGAGATTATCAAGCTTAATTTATTGACATTGTCACTATGAAACAATCAGAAATAACAAAAGCATCAACAGCGGAATTAGAAGAGAAGCTGGCTGAAATCAAAAAAGAGCATACCGATTTGCGTATTGCCCATGCCATCTCTCCGTTGGAAAATCCAATTCGACTCAGAGGGCTTAGAAAAGCTGTAGCGAGAATTGCGACTGAACTAACTAAAAGAGAAGTACAATAATTGTGCGCCACTGAAACATGGAAAAAAGAAACTTAAGAAAAGAACGAATCGGGGTAGTGACCAGCAACAAAATGGAAAAATCCATTGTTGTCAGCGAGGTTAAAAAGGTAAAGCACCCGATGTACGGAAAGTTCGTGTTGAAGACCAAAAAGTATGTCGCGCACGACGAAAAAAATGACTGCAACGAAGGGGATACTGTTCGTATTATGGAGACTCGTCCTATGAGCAAAACCAAATGTTGGAGACTAGTAGAAATTATCGAAAGAGCTAAGTAATCATGATACAACAAGAATCAAGACTAAAAGTAGCTGATAATACCGGAGCCAAAGAAGTTCTTTGTATCCGAGTGTTAGGCGGTACCAAAAGACGTTACGCCTCAATAGGGGATAAGATAGTGGTTACTGTAAAAGAAGCAACACCAAACGGAAATGTCAAAAAGGGAAGCGTTTCAACTGCTGTAGTAGTGCGTACCGTAAAGGAAGTGCGTCGTCCTGATGGATCATACATCCGTTTTGATGATAACGCTTGTGTACTCTTGAATCCTCAAGGGGAAATGAGAGGGACACGTGTTTTTGGTCCGGTTGCTCGTGAGCTTCGTGACAAGCAGTTCATGAAAATTGTATCATTAGCACCTGAGGTGCTTTAACGCAAAACCAAATGGAAAAGCTAAAGATAAAATCAGGTGACCTTGTGTTGGTGACCGCTGGAGACCACAAAGGCAGTGAAGGAAAAGTACTTCGCGTGCTCAAGGATAAAAATAAAGCAATCGTTGAAGGGGTTAATCTTGTGAAAAAACACCAAAAGCCTAGCGCCGCTAGTCCTCAAGGTGGAATCACTGAAATGGAAGCACCTATTCACATATCGAATCTATCTATTAAGGATCCTAAATCGGGTGAAGCCACACGTGTTGGATTTAAAATGGAAGGCGATAAAAAAGTCCGATTTGCTAAAAAATCGAATCAAGTATTATAGTTATGGGATATACACCAAGACTTAAAGAAGAATACAAGAGCAGAGTAATAACTGCCTTGACCGATGAGTTCGGTTACAACAATGTTATGCAAGTTCCTAAACTCGAGAAGATAGTTGTTTCTCGCGGTGTTGGAAGTGCTGTAGCGGACAAGAAGCTCATCGAGTACTCAGTAGATGAATTGACTAAAATCACTGGCCAAAAAGCGGTGGCAACAATTTCTAAAAAGGACGTTGCTACGTTCAAGCTAAGAAAAGGAATGCCGATCGGTGCAAAGGTCACCCTACGCGGAGAGCGTATGTACGAATTCTTGGATCGTTTGATCACTTCTGCATTGCCTCGTGTACGTGATTTTAATGGAATCAAATCAACAGGGTTTGATGGTCGCGGTAATTATTCTTTAGGAATAACTGAGCAGATCATTTTTCCAGAAATTGATATTGATAAGGTCAAGAAAATAGAGGGGATGAACGTCACCTTTATTACTTCGGCTCATACTGACCAAGAAGCTAAATCATTATTAACCCAGTTGGGATTACCATTTAAAAAGAACTAAGATGGCTAAAGAATCAATGAAAGCCCGCGAGGTGAAAAGAGCAAAAACGGTAGCAAAATACGCCGCTAAAAGAAAGGCTTTGAAAGAAGCTGGAGATTATGAGGCGTTGCAGAAATTACCTAAAAATGCATCTCCTATCCGCATGCACAACCGTTGTAAATTAACTGGTCGTCCAAAGGGTTACATGAGAACATTCGGATTGTCACGTGTGATGTTCCGTGAAATGGCAAATCAAGGATTAATACCAGGGGTGCGTAAAGCAAGCTGGTAAGATTATATAAACCGGGTGCAGGTTTCGCAAATCGGAAAACCACATCCATAACAAATAGAAAATGAACACAGATCCAATTGCAGATTTTTTAACACGCGTTAGAAATGCAAGTCATGCTGGTCACCGCGTTGTCGAGGTGCCTGCATCAAACATCAAAAAGGAGATTACAAAAATCCTTTTTGATCAAGGTTTTATTTTGAGCTACAAGTTCGAAGAAGGAAGCAATCCTCAAGGAACAATTAAAATAGCTTTGAAATACGACAAAATCACTAAAGAACCTGTAATCCGTCGTTTAGTGCGTGTGAGTACTCCTGGTCTACGTCAATATGTGGGCGCTAAGGATATGCCACGTGTTTTAAATGGTTTGGGAATTGCTATAGTCTCTACCTCTGCTGGGGTAATGACCGGTAAGCAAGCCAAAGCTCAAAATACCGGTGGAGAAGTACTGTGTTACGTTCATTAATCTAAATAAGACCAAGAAATGTCACGAATAGGAAATAATCCCGTTGCGATTCCAGCCGGTGTCACTGTAGAAGTGAATGGCCAGGTAATCACTGTCAAAGGGAAATTAGGTGAGTTAACTCAAGAATTTGACGCAGTGTCTATCGCTGTTGAAGACGGTCAAGTATGGGTCACACGTCCATCAGACGCAAAAGATCACCGTGCAAAGCACGGCCTTTACCGCTCTTTGGTCAACAATATGATCAAAGGTGTTTCTACGGGCTGGACTAAGCAATTAGAATTGGTTGGTGTTGGATACCGTGCGAGCAACCAAGGCAATAAATTGGATTTGGCTGTAGGATTCTCTCATAACATCGTTTTGGATATTGCTCCAGAAGTGATTGTTGAGACAGTTTCTGATAAAGGGAAAAACCCGATAGTAAAGTTAACCTCTCACGATAAGCAACTTGTCGGTCAAGTAGCGGCCAAAATCCGCGGCTTCCGTAAGCCTGAGCCATACAAAGGAAAAGGTATTAAGTTCGTCGGTGAAATAATTAGAAGAAAAGCAGGTAAATCTGCATAATCATAGAGTTATGGCATTATCCAAAGAAGAAAGAAGAGAGCGTATTCGCTTTCGTATTAGAAAAACCGTAAGTGGGAATGCACAGCGCCCAAGGTTGGCCGTATTCCGCAGCAATAAAGAAATTTATGCTCAACTCATTGATGATCTATCTGGAGTTACTATAGCAGCAGCTTCATCAAGAGATAAGGATATTGATACGGCAAGTGTCAACAAGAGTGAAGCCGCAAAGCTTGTCGGTCAAAGTGTTGCTCAAAAGGCCTTGAAGGCTGGAGTGTCCGAAGTGACTTTCGATCGCGGTGGATACTTGTATCACGGTAGAGTTAAATCATTAGCAGACGGCGCGCGCGAAGGCGGCTTAAAATTCTAAAAATATGTATCAAGATTATAAAAACGTAGAACTAGTTAAGCCGGGCGGACTCGAATTGAAGGATCGTTTGGTCGGGGTGCAGCGTGTAACCAAAGTGACCAAAGGTGGACGTGCTTTTGGATTCTCTGCAATCGTTGTTGTTGGAGATGAAAAAGGAGTTGTTGGACACGGTTTAGGAAAGTCAAAAGATGTTGCCAGTGCTATAGCAAAGGCGATCGAGGATGCTAAGAAAAATTTGGTACGTATTCCATTGAATAAAGCGACTTTGCCTCATGAACAAAAAGGTAAGTACGGCGGTGCTCGTGTGAACCTTCTTCCTGCAGCGGCAGGTACCGGAGTAATTGCCGGTGGAGCTGTTCGTGCTGTGATGGAAGCCGTAGGAGTGCACGACGTTTTGTCTAAGTCTCAGGGTTCATCAAACCCGCACAATGTTGTAAAGGCAACTTTTGATGCTTTGCTTCAATTGCGTAGTGCAGAGACTGTGGCCAAACAACGAGGCATTACTTTGGATAAATTATTTAAAGGTTAATCAAACAGTTATGGCAAAGATCAGAATCACAAAGGTGCGCAGTGACATTAAACGTCCTGAAACCCAAAAAAGAACGCTCAAGGCCCTTGGCTTGAAGAAAATCGGTCAGACTGTAGAGCATGAAGATACCCCAACAATAATGGGTATGGTAAGTAAAGTTAATCACTTGGTTTCGGTTGAAACCAAATAAGAGATACAGAAATGGATTTAAGTAATTTAAAACCAGCTGAAGGATCAGTTAAAAAAGAAGCGAAACGCGTTGGACGTGGTCAAGGTTCTGGTAAAGGTGGTACGGCAACCCGTGGTCACAAAGGAGCGAAATCTCGTTCAGGATACTCTAAGAAACTTGGTTTTGAAGGAGGTCAAATGCCTTTACAGCGTCGTGTGCCAAAGTTCGGTTTCAAGAACATCAATCGTAAAGAGTACCAAGGAATTAACTTGGATACCCTTCAAGGTCTTGTTGACGACAAGAAGATTAAAGATACTGTAGATTTTGAAACCTTAGTAGTCTTAGGTCTTTGTGGTAAAAATGAAATGGTTAAAATTTTAGGGCGCGGGGAGCTTAAAGCTAAGCTTAACGTCACGGCTCACAAATTTACCGGAACAGCAAAAGCCGCTATCGAAGCTGCAGGAGGAACAGCAGAAACCCTATAATCAACCAGAGGAATGAAGTTTTTTGAGACATTAAAAAATGCCTATAAAATTGAAGAGCTGCGCGATCGTATCGCCTTGACTCTTGGTTTATTGTTGGTTTATCGATTTGGCGCTCAAGTAGTATTGCCTGGAATTGATGCAGCAATGCTTAGTGATTTTGCTGGTCGATTTGATGATGGTGGTATTGGGGGTCTACTTAATGCATTTACGGGAGGAGCTTTTGCTAATGCTTCTATTTTTGCCTTAGGGATCATGCCTTACATATCAGCGTCTATTGTTGTGCAATTGATGCAAATCGCTATTCCTTACCTTCAAAAGCTTCAAAAAGAGGGAGAAAGTGGTCGTAAAAAAATCAATCAAATTACCCGTTGGTTAACCATCGGTATCTGTTTGGTTCAAGCGCCGAGTTACTTAGCAGGGTTACCTGCTTTAGGAGTGCCTTCTGAAGCCTTTGTAATGGGTCAATCTGCCTTGTTTTACGTGTCTTCTATTACCATTTTGGTAACCGGATGTGTGTTCGCGATGTGGCTTGGAGAGAAGATTACGGATAAAGGAATTGGGAATGGTATTTCGATTCTTATTATGGTGGGTATCATTGCCCGCTTGCCTTTGACCTTTGCCCAAGAATTTGCTTCTCGAGTATTCGAATCAAATGGGGGGATGATCATGATCTTGATCGAGTTGGTGATTTGGTTTGTAATCATTTTGCTGTCTGTGCTCTTGGTAATGGCAGTGCGACAAATACCAGTTCAGTACGCTCGTCGTACGGCCTCTGGAGCCTATGAAAAAAATATTTTTGGGGCACGTCAGTTTATCCCGCTAAAGCTTAATGCTTCAGGAGTAATGCCAATCATTTTCGCTCAAGCGATTATGTTTGTCCCATCTGCAGTTGCCAGCTTATCAGAAAGTGCTTTTGCACAAACGATCCAGGCTAACTTTAGTGATATTTTTGGATTTTGGTATAATCTAGTGTTTGGTGTATTGATCATCATCTTTACCTACTTCTACACTGCGATTACTGTACCAACTAATAAAATGGCAGACGATTTAAAACGAAGTGGTGGATTCATTCCGGGGATAAAGCCCGGAACGGATACTGCGGAATATTTAGATCGCATCATGTCGCAAATCACCTTACCAGGGTCAATATTTTTGGCACTGATCGCTATATTCCCTGCATTTGTTGTTAAAATTTTAGGGATTCAGCAAGGTTGGGCTCTGTTTTATGGAGGTACTTCTTTGTTGATTATGGTTGGTGTAGCAATAGATACAATGCAACAAGTGAATTCGTATTTATTAAATCGTCATTATGATGGTTTAATGAAGACAGGTAAAAATCGTAAATCAATAGCATAATGGCCAAACAAGCAGCAATAGAGCAAGATGGAACGATAGTCGAAGCCCTATCTAATGCAATGTTCCGTGTGGAACTTGAAAACGGTCATATTGTTACAGCCCATATCTCTGGAAAGATGCGTATGCATTACATTAAATTACTTCCTGGCGATAAGGTGAAATTAGAAATGAGCCCTTATGATTTAACAAAGGCTCGCATAACTTATAGATACTAAAACAATGAAAGTAAGAGCTTCCATTAAAAAACGTAGTGCCGACTGTAAAATCGTACGCAGAAAAGGGCGCTTGTATGTTATTAACAAAAAGAACCCAAGGTTTAAACAAAGACAAGGATAATTATGGCA
>RFXU01000064.1 GCA_009921505.1 Flavobacteriaceae bacterium | reverse complement strand
TACAGACACAATCTTGAAATTCGTAAGGCATTAGAAAAAGTATATGTTGATTTTCCGGGAGTCCGTACGAGTGACGAGTGGCTAGCCTTTGAAACTTATCTAAAACGTGTATGGTTTTCCAATGGGATTCACCATCATTACAGCAATGACAAAATCATGCCTGAATTCCCAGCAAAATATCTAAAAGAGTTATTGATAGAGTCTGGAGCGACGCTAGAAGGAGAAGCTTTTGAGGTCATCTTTAACGATAAAGACGATAAAAAGGTTAACCTAAGTAAAGACGCGGATATTGTTTTGGAGAGTGCCATTAATTTTTATGGTCCCGATGTGACGACTCAAGATGTCGAAGATTATTACGGGTCAGTAAGTGTGGATCCTGAACGTCCAATTGAAATTGGCCTTAACACCCGATTAGTAAAACAAGATGGCGCTCTAGTAGAACAAGTTTATCGCAGTGGTGGACTCTATGGGGAAGCTATAGATCGGATTATTTACTGGTTGGAACAGGCGGTAACCGTCGCAGAGAATCCAGCTCAGGCCGAGGCTTTGAAACTCCTTGTTGAATATTATAAAACGGGAGACTTGCACACTTGGGATGAATATGCCGTAGCATGGGTCAATGCCACGGAGGGGAATATTGATTGGATCAATGGATTTATTGAAGTGTATAACGATCCAAAAGGTTATAAAGGATCTTACGAGACTATTGTACAGATCAAAGATTTTGATATGTCCAAAAAGATGAGCGTGCTTTCTGAGCAAGCCCAGTGGTTTGAGGACAATTCACCACTAATGCCTGAACACAAGAAAAAAGAAGTCAAAGGGGTCTCGTATAAGACGGTGGTTGTAGCCGGGGAGTCAGGAGACGCTTCACCAAGCACGCCGATAGGGGTTAATTTGCCGAACAATAACTGGATCAGACAAGCTCATGGAAGTAAGTCTGTGTCCTTAGGAAATATTATCAACGCCTATAACAGTGCGGGCGGCAGTGGGCGTTTACAAGAATTTGCCCATGATGCCGAAGAGATTGAATTAGAGGAGCAATACGGAGCATTAGCCGACAAATTGCACACCGCGTTGCACGAGGTTGTGGGCCATGCATCGGGACAAATAAATCCAGGAGTGGGCACACCAAAGGAAACCTTAAAAAGCTATAAATCAACCATTGAGGAAGGCCGTGCTGATTTGTTTGGACTTTATTACCTGATGGATCCAAAATTACAAGAACTCGGTTTGGTCACGGATTGGGAAGCGACGGGAAAAGCAGCCTATGATGGGTATATCCGTAATGGACTTGTAACTCAGCTCATTCGGTTGAATCTGGGTGATGATGTAGAAGAAGCCCATATGCGCAACCGTCAATGGGTGAGTGCTTGGGTTTTTGAAAAAGGCCAGGATCAAGGGGTTATCGAGCGTGTTACCCGCGATGGCAAAACCTATTATGACATCAAAGATTACAACCAATTACGCGAATTATTTGGTCAGCTATTGCGCGAGACCCAGCGCATTACGAGTGAAGGGGATTATGAGGCTGCTATGGCGCTGGTTGAGAATTACGGGGTAAAAGTAGATCAAACCTTGCATGCCGAAGTCCTCGAGCGAAACAGCAAATTTACCTCTGCACCTTACAGTGGATTTGTGAATCCAGTTTTAGTGCCTGAGCGCAATGAGCAAGACGAAATAGTCGGTTTTAAAGTCGTTCAGCCAGAATCGTTTGAGGCTCAAATGTTAGAATACAGCAAGACTTACGGAAATCTTTAGGCACTAAATAAGAGTAAAAGTGGCCAATAAATAGGGGTAACTCAATTTATTGTTTTAACCAAATTTTGGCCAGCAAAAGCAGTAAGAAAAATGCTAGGAATCCAATCAAAACCCAGCGTTTTCCTTTGAAATGTTTTTGGTGAATGGCCCTGTCTTTTTTGTAGCTCAGTCGAATGATCAACACAAAAGCAACAAAAAAACAGATTGAGAAAATTATTTGTCCAGTACTAAACATTTCAGTGTTTTAGGTCAATATAGCGTTTTTGGTCTATTGGGCCTTCCCCGATGAAGCGGGTTTTGAGGGCATACAAAAATAGAAATTATTAAGGGATTATTTATGAAACATTACACCAATGCAGTCCGTGATTTTCACCAGGCTTTTGGTCTTGGGATTGAAGCACAGCCCAAAGCAGATTTAGGAGAAAAAAAGCACCAATTGCGCTTTAATTTAATGAAAGAAGAGAATGAGGAATACCTCGAAGCTGCCAATAACGGAGATTTGGTGGAGATTGCTGATGCCCTTGGCGATATGCTGTATATCTTATGTGGAACCATTATCGAACATGGGCTGCAGGATAAAATTGTAGCGGTCTTTGATGAAATTCAGCGCAGCAATATGTCAAAACTGGGTCAAGACGGCAAGCCGATTTATAGAGAGGATGGTAAAGTTCTTAAAGGGCCGAATTATTTTAAACCAGACATTGCATCAATTGTAATTGATGACAAAAGGGGCTAATAAAAAGGTTTAAACAGGCTTTAGACTATTACGCGCCAACCAAATGGATCGTTCGCACGATTGTATTGTATATCCTGAAGCGCATGTTTAAGGCGGTCTGCATAAGGATCACTCACTTCTGGCAAGGTGTATAGTTTATCCTTGTGTCCAAAGGCACTAACTGCGCTGATGGTTGCGGCAGTTCCTGAGCCAAAGATTTCTTTCAGATCACCACTGTGATAAGCCTCCATAAGCTCTGTGACACTGAATTTGCGTATCGAGATATCCAAATGCATCTCATGAGCGAGATCTATGATGCTCTTACGGGTCACACCATCTAGAATTCGATCGTTTGTTGGGGCCGTAATTAAAGTATCTCCTACGCGGAAAAATACGTTCATCGTTCCTGCTTCTTCCAAAAACTCATGGCTGCTGGCATCGGTCCAAATGACCTGATGATATCCTTTTTCACGCGCTAGATTTGTTGGGTAAAATTGCGCCGCATAATTTCCGGCTGCTTTGGCAAATCCTACACCGCCATCCGCTGCGCGACTGTAATGATCGGCAATGAGGACTTTGAGTTTTTCATTGTAATAAGCCGTAACTGGGGAAAGTAGAATCATAAATTCATAGCCTCCCGCTGGCGATGCTGCTACTCCAGTTTCAGTGGCAATGACAAATGGTCGAATATATAAGGCATGGCCGTGCCCCGCTTTAACCCAATCTCGATCAATATCGACTAGCGTTTTAAGGGCTTCAAAAAATAATGCCTCAGGAAATTCAGGAATGGCCAAGCGTTGGGCAGATTTGTTAAATCGAGTAATATTTTGATCAGGTCGAAATAAAAAGACACTCCCATGATCGTCTTTGAAGGCTTTCATTCCTTCAAATATGGCCTGTCCGTAATGAAATACTTTTGCTCCGGGGTCGAGCGTTATGGGACCGTAAGGGATGATTCTTGGATTCTGCCACACCCCTTGATCATAGGTGCAGCAAAACATATGGTCGGTAAAGGTCTTACCAAAAGTAAGCTGGTTAAAATCTACCGTATCAATTCGGCTGTTCTGGCATCGGCTTACTTCAATCACTCGGATCGTTCTTTTAGGTGATTCATCGCGGCAAAATTAGGCAAAAAAATACCCAAAATGCCCTTAAAATTTCATAAAATTGCACTCTAATTCATTGATTATAAAACCCCCTAAACATGAAAAATTTATTTCTCCTTGCTCTATTGTTCCTTACATTTAGTTCTTGTAAGGACTCAGGTGCTCAGTCTGAAAACAGTCAAGAACAATCAGCGAAAACGGCTCAAGAATATGTTTCTTTCGGAGCTCAAATCGATGCAGAAAATGCCATTGACGCTGCTGCAATGATGGCTGTATATTCTGATTTAAAAGAAGGAGACACCATAGCTGCAAAATTTCAAGCGCCGGTCAATAGCGTTTGTAAAATGAAAGGTTGTTGGATGCGTTTGGCCGTGGGAGAACAAGAAGCCTTTGTGAAGTTCAAGGATTACGGATTTTTTGTGCCTAAATACCTTTCTGAGGTTGAGGTCGTTGTTTCTGGCAAAGCCTATGTTTCTAAAACAAGTGTTGACGATTTGAAGCACTTTGCCCAAGATGCGGGTAAACCGCAGGACGAAATTGATGCCATTACAGAACCTGAACTCAGTTTAGACTTTATGGCTGATGGCGTTTTGGTACCTGCATCAGCGATTGTTGAAGAAGCGGATGCGTCTGCATTAGAGTCAGAGGGGACTTCAGAATCAGAGGGGACTTCAGATTCTGGAGCCACTGAATAATTTCAGGTCTAAATTTTATGACCCGGAAAGCCCATGCGCTTAAACTGATTCAAACCGGTGACGGATCCTCTAGTTTATATCATGAAGGACTCGATGAGACCTATCATTCTCGGCATGGTGCCATCGCAGAGTCGAAGCATGTATTCATTGATCAAGGGCTTACCCGTCGATTAGCCTTAAAATCGACGAGCCACCTCTCAATTTTAGAAATGGGTTTTGGAACGGGACTCAATGCTTTGCTCACTCTTTTATATTTCCAGGACGAACGACAAGAGCAGTATGAGGTCGAAAATAAACACCTCTCATTTTCAATAAATTATGATGCTTTAGAGGCATTTCCTTTGACACCAGATCATTACCACACCTTAGATTACGCCAAGCAATTAAATTGCAGTGAAGCCTTATTTAGAACACTCCATGAGGTGCCTTGGGGCTCGCCCCACGAAATAATGGATGGCTTTACACTCTTCAAAAAAAATATGCGGTTTGAAGATTTTGCGGCGGATCAAGTTTATGATTTGGTCTATTACGATGCATTTGGGGCCCGTGTTCAGCCTGAACTTTGGGAAATAGAGCGATTTATGGCCCTGTATAAAGCCCTTCGTCCTCATGGTATTTTTGTTACTTACGCCGCCAAAGGCAGTGTTCGTAGGGCACTACAAGAGGTAGGTTTTAAGGTGGAGCGTTTGCCAGGTCCACCGGGAAAAAGAGAAATGCTCCGAGGGACGAAAATTTAATGTTTTGGTCCAAATTTTAACTAAATGTTATCCCTATTGCAGTTGGCAATACAGGAAGGTTACATTAACTTCGCGAAAAAAATTAAATGAGGGTACTTATTGCGGGGGCAACAGGATTAATTGGGAAACCTTTAGTTGTCGCTTTGCTCGAAAGAGGCGATGAGGTTCGATTTTTGACCACAGACGATCAAAAAAAGAATAGCCTTCAAGGTGCTCAAGGATTTTATTGGGATCCCAAAAATCATTTTTGTCCGAAAGAGGCCCTAGAGAATGTTGATGTGGTCATTAATTTGGCGGGAACTTCGGTGTCTTTGCCATGGACCAAAAAGCGCAAAAAAGACATTTTACAAAGCCGACTAGACACCGCCAAAGCCCTTAAACTCGCTTTAAAACATCAAGACCATAAAGTGCACTATATTGGGGCCAGCGGAATTTCAGGTTATGCCTCTTCTTATTCGTTAAATTACACGGATCAGGACCAAACCTATGGATCGGGCTTTTTAGCTGAAGTCGTTCGCCAGTGGGAAATGGCAACGCATGAGGGGCATAAAAAAAATGTACATACTGCTGCGGTGCGAACTGGATTAGTTTTGGCCAAAAATGGGGGTGTGCTTCCTACCATCATCAAGCCGATCAAATATGGGGTTGGCGCTATTTTAGGTTCTGGAAAACAATGGCAATCTTGGATCCACATTGATGATCTTGTGAGGATTTACCTGTGGGTTGTTGACAATCATTTTACTGGAAATATAAATGCCGTAGCACCTAAGCCGGTAACGCACGAAAAAATGACCCAAGTCTTGGCACAGCATCTAAGACGTAAATTATGGTTGCCCGCTGTACCTGCTTCTATCTTACGTTTACTGCTCGGTGAGCGATCCTCCCTACTACTGGATAGTCATTGGGTATTGCCAGAGATTTTAATTCAGGCCAAATTCGATTTTAAATTTGGAAAAATCCGTCAGGCGATCGCTGACCTACTAAGGTAATGACATTTTGACATTTTACTTGTTGTGGCAATAAATTTGCTTCTAAACAGGAGTCAAACATTTTTAACGTCGATGAGTAAAAAAACTAAAAAAGCCCAAGAAGAGTCTACTGAGATGCCATTTGAGGGGACGCAACAGGATCAAAATCAGAATAATGCGGCCAAAGAGAACGAGATAGAGTCCAAAGAAGGCGATCACGAAACTTCAAATGAACCTTCACCTGAAGATGCTTTGGCCTTCGAAAAGGACCGTTATCTTAGATTATTTGCCGAGTTTGAAAATTATAAACGTCGCACAAGTAAGGAGCGCATTGAATTATTTAAGACAGCGAGTCATGATGTCATGGTCGCCCTGCTTCCAGTGCTCGATGATTTTGATCGCGCGATAAAAGAACTCGAAAAATCAGACGATGCCTTATTTGAAGGGGTTGCTCTTATCCGCAATAAGTTCTTTGAAACCCTTAAACAAAAAGGCTTAGCCTTGATTGACACTCAGGCTGGAACTACTTTTGATGCGGATTTACACGAGGCGATAACCCAAATACCAGCGCCTACCCAGGACATGAAGGGAAAAATCATTGATGTCATTGAAAAAGGGTATATGCTGGGCGAAAAAATTATTCGCTATCCCAAGGTAGTGATCGGACAATAATATGAAAGAAGATTTTTACGAAATATTAGGTATTTCAAAAGGCGCTAGTGCGAGCGAAATCAAGAAGGCTTATCGCAAGAAAGCCATTGAATATCATCCTGATAAAAACCCGGGTGACGCAAAGGCCGAAGAAAATTTTAAAAAGGCGGCAGAGGCCTATGAAGTACTTAGCGATCCTGATAAAAAGGCGCGTTACGATCAATTCGGTCATCAAGCCTTTGAAGGTGGTGGTTTTGGCGGTGGCGGCATGAATATGGACGACATATTCAGTCAGTTTGGTGATATTTTCGGCGGCGCCTTCGGTGGTGGATTTGGCGGTGGTTTTGGTGGCGGACAACGCCGTACCAAAGGCAGTAATCTACGCATTCGAGTGAGTTTAAGCCTCGAGGAAATAGCTCAGGGTGTTGAGAAAAAAATTAAAGTCAAGCGCAAAAAACAAGCGCCAGGAACCACTTATAAAACTTGCAGTACCTGTCAAGGGCAAGGCCAAGTCACGAAAATTCAAAACACCATTTTGGGGCGAATGCAAACAGCGGCTACCTGTGGTACATGTCGCGGTGCAGGCCAAATATTAGATCATAGACCAGCCGAGGCCGATGCCGATGGAATGATCGTTAGCGAAGAGACGGTATCCATTAAAATACCGGCCGGAGTCGTAGATGGAATGCAGCTCAAGGTTTCTGGTAAAGGTAATGACGCCCCGGGTCAAGGCATATCTGGAGATTTAATCGTTGCCATTACAGAAGAGGAGCATCCATTGCTGCAAAGAGAGGGAGATAACCTCCACTATGACTTATACGTGAGCCTATCTGATGCTGTTTTGGGAACGTCCAAAGAAATTGAGACGGTTTCTGGTAAAGTGCGCATTAAAATTGAACCTGGCGCTCAAAGCGGGAAAATTCTGCGATTACGAGGTAAGGGGATCCCTAGTGTCCAAGGATACGGAGTAGGGGATTTGTTGGTGCACCTAAACGTTTGGACACCAAAAACCCTGTCCAAAGAACAGCGAGATTTCTTTGAAAAAATGAAGAATGATGAGCATTTTATGCCCAAACCTGAAAAAGAAGACAAGTCCTTTTTTGAAAAGGTGAAAGATATGTTTTCGTAAATTAATGTTAAAAACATATTTTTTTGTTTATATTTGAACAACTCTTTTCCAATAAAGAGTCAATTTTTTCTTTTTCATAGCAATTTTTTTTCCCACCCTAAGTCATCCGATTTAGGGTGGGTTTTGTTTATAAACTATCCATTTTCCTGGCAGATGAATTACCTTTACGGGGTAATTGTACACTTATCAAAGCGCTATCAATAATTTGAGTTATGGCATTATTAGAAGTAAATGAGGTTTCTAAGTCTTTTGGTGATTTTACGGCACTAGATCGGGTCAGTCTCTCTGTTCCTAAAGGTTCTATTTTCGGCTTACTCGGACCGAATGGCGCAGGTAAAACGACATTAATTCGCATCGTTAATCAAATCACCATGCCCGATCAGGGGAGTGTATTTTTGGATGGTTCGCCATTAGCACCGTATCATATTAGTGATATTGGCTATTTACCAGAGGAGCGTGGCCTTTATAAATCCATGAGGGTTGGGGAGCAAGCACTTTACTTGGCACAACTTAAAGGAATGCCTAAATCAGAGGCAAAGGCCCAGCTTAAGGTGTGGTTCGAACGTCTTGAAATCGGACACTGGTGGGACAAAAAGATTCAAGAGTTGTCCAAAGGAATGGCACAGAAAATTCAGTTTGTCGTTACCGTATTACACCGGCCTAAACTTTTGATTTTTGATGAACCGTTTAGTGGCTTTGACCCCATTAATGCTCAAGTCATCCAAAAGGAGATTTTGCGTTTGCGCGATGAGGGCGCTACAGTTATTTTTTCAACGCACCGCATGGAATCTGTGGAAGAACTCTGTGATCACATCGCCTTGGTGCATCAATCAAAAAAAATACTCGACGGGAATCTGACCGAAATTAAACGGGCGCACCTGAGTAATCGTTATAAGGTGGGTATCGAATGTGCGGATCCTGAACAGACCCTAAAAGCTATCGGAGGAAAATTCAAGATAGTACCAAGTACTTTTAAGTCTGTATACAAAGGGGTACAATTCAGCCTTCAACTCACCGAAAAGGATAATCCCAATGAGGTCATCACAGGGTTAAGTCATTATGGTATGATTTATCATTTTGTGGCAGAGGTCCCTACGGCCAATGATTTATTTGTTCAAGCCATAAATCAAGACAAGAGATAAAATAAAAATGCGTTACATCCAAGCGATAATCATTAAGTAATAGATTCATGAAACACCTAGGTCTTATCATAACAAGAGAGTATCTTAATAAGATTCGAAACAAATCTTTTGTGGTCATGACTTTTTTAAGTCCCATGCTTATGGTCGCATTAATTTCTGTAGTGGCCTATCTCTCAAGCATGAACAATGACACTTTAAAAGACATTAAAGTCTTGGATCAAAGTGGCTACTTTGGTCATCTTTTTGAAGACCGCCAGCAGTTGCGTTTTGAGATCTTGCCGGACATGGAACTCGATCAGGCCAAGACGCTGGCCGAGGCAACCGCCGCCTATGGACTTCTTTATATTCCAAAGGTAGATTCTATTGCAGCACTGCAAAAAGGCATTACATTTTACAGTGCCGATACCCCCGCTTTGGGTGTAACGGTGGGGATCGAGCGCTTGCTCCAACGCCAAGCGAATGCACTGGTTTTACGAGAAAATGGTATCGATGACAAGGCTATAGAGGCCTTGTATTTTAATGTGTCCACCCAATTAGAAACCTTTGCTGGGCAAGAAACCTCTAAACTTGGTTCGGGGTTAAAACTCGTTTTCGGGGGTGCAGCGGGCTATCTACTCTTTATGTTCATCATTATCTACGGCAACATGATCATGCGCAGTGTGATTGAGGAAAAAACCAGTCGAATTATTGAGGTCATTATTTCTTCGGTTAAGCCCCGTGCCTTAATGCTAGGAAAGATCTTTGGAACAACCTTGGCAGGAATAACACAATTTGCGATTTGGGTGGTTATTCTTGGTGTATTTTCAATCATTGCTTCGGGCGTACTGGGGCTTGAATTGGGTACTGGGGTCGATATAGCCCAAGACGCCGCGCAACTGGGTGATGCAGCTTCTCAAGAAATGGCCGCCGCCGTAGCCAAGGAAATATGGCAATTGCCTTTGACGAATCTCATTGTGATGTTCTTTTTGTATTTCATAGGAGGCTACCTATTATACGCCTCTTTTTACGCCGCCATTGGTGCTGCGGTAGATAGTGAAACCGATACCCAGCAGTTTTTATTGCCCATTTTAATGCCGCTGATCATTGCCGTTTATGTGGGCGTATTTACGGTAATTGAAGATCCACATGGAACAGTTTCACAAGTTTTTAGTTTTATTCCTTTAACCTCTCCAGTGGTGATGCTCATGCGTATTCCGTTTGGGGTTCCCTTGTGGCAACAAATTTTCTCGGTGCTGCTTTTATTTATTACCTTTATGGGAACGGTCTGGTTTGCTGCAAAAATCTATAGAGTAGGTATTTTGATGTATGGAAAAAAGCCGAGTTACAAAGAACTAATTAAATGGTTGAAATATTGATTCAAGATACCGAACAAGAACTGGCCCAAACGATCAAACGCAACGTTTGGGAAGCTATTTCAGATGTTTTGAATTGGGGCTTTCATTGGGGTGAGGGGGCAAATCATATTCAGATCACCGTCGGCACCCTGCTTCTGGTCATTTTTGCATTTGTTGCGACGAGTTATGTATTAGGACTGGTGCGTAAACTCTACACGAGAAATCTCAATGAAACCGACACCCATAAGTTTATCAGCGTATTTAAGTTTATTAAATACTTGTCTTATGTGATTGTTGTTTTTGCGGTATTGA
>RFXU01000063.1 GCA_009921505.1 Flavobacteriaceae bacterium | reverse complement strand
TGGATTACAGCTTTCACAACGTCAGGGCATAACGCTGACTGCCCAAGTGCAACAGGCAATAAAACTATTGCACATGACGAACTTGGAAATTGGTGAGTATGTTGCAGAGCAATTCATGGAAAACCCCTTCATCGAGAACGCTACTTTTGGTGAAAAAGACTTATCGCAATTGAAGAATAAATCGTCTGATGCAGATGTTGATTTAAAAATGGTCGATAAGCCCTATGCAAATGATGAAGGCTCGACCAAATTAAGTAATGAAAATCAATTTGAAACGGGAGAAAGCTATATTCCCCGCAGCACTGTATCGAAGGCGACCCCAGACTTCGACTTGACCACACTGGTTGTCTCAGAGAAGGCGTCACTTTACGCACACGTCAATGAATTCATTAAGACGCTTCAACTTTCCGCATTCGAAGAACTTATCGCGGTGAAGCTGATGGAGGCCCTTGAGCCGACTGGTTGGATCGGGGAAGATTGGAAGCAAATTGCATCAAGTCTTCAATGTGAAGGCGAAAAGGTTGAGCATGTCCTTTCAAAATTGCAGGAGATTGAGCCGGCGGGCTTATTTGCCAGAAGTTTAAAGGAGTGCCTAAAACTTCAAGCTCAGAACAGAGACTGTCAGTCGGAAAAGCTTGATCTTCTGCTTGAAAACCTGCATCTCATGGGATCCGGAAAATTTGACCTACTCAAGCGACGCTGTGGATTTAGTGAAGTTGAAATGGTTGAGCTATTTAAAATAATCAAATCATTTGACCCAAAACCAGGGTTGCAGTTTGACGCATCTGATACTCCAATACGCGAGCCAGATCTGAAAGTTTCGAAGACAGACGCAGGATGGGTTGTCGAATTAAATAATTCAACGCTTCCAAGCGTGGTCGTATCAAAAGACTTGAGCAAGAAGTTTAAGTCACTCGTCCGATCCAGTGACGAAAAGAATTTCATTCGAGACAAACTTAATGAAGCCCGATGGCTCACCAGTGCAATAGCAAAGAGAAACGAGACAATGCTTAAGGTCGGGACTGCAATTATTGAGCGTCAAAAAGGATTTCTTGAGCAAGGCGCAGAACATATTGAGCCAATGGTTCTAAATGATATCGCCGAGGCTGTAGGTATGCATGAAAGTACTATTAGCCGAGTAACCACGGGTTCTTTAATTCAAACGCCGCGCGGTACGCTAGAACTAAAAGCATTCTTCAGCGTTGGAATAAAACAAGACGGCGAACGCGAAAGCGCATCTGCGTCATCAATCCGGCACCATATCAAGAAATTAATCAGCAACGAGGAAGCTGACAGCCCACTCAGCGACGATCTCATCGTTGAGATGCTCAATGAAAAGGGAATACTAGTCGCCCGACGCACCGTGGCAAAATATCGGAAAATGGAAAAAATTCCGTCATCCTTCGCTCGCAAAAGAAGAAACGTGTTGTCAGGCGCGGCATAAAAATCTGATTAATTTCTCTTTCCTAGTTAACTACGTTCGATTTTTCGATAATTTTCGGCGACTTTTGGCGGGCCTTTATCACATGCCGTTCATATCGGATCTTATTGGTCCGATCTATTTTACGCACAATATCAGCAACCTCTTTTTCATTTGTTGCCGCGATTGTCATATAATGTGTTTTGTCGTCATAAAGAGTAAAAGAGCGTAAAATATTTGTTTGCGATAAGTATACAAATCGTGACAACACAAAATAAGTAATCAAAAATAAGTAAAAATTAACGAAGGCAGCGACACCGTAGCAAACGATTAATGCCGTGAGCGGCGGAAGAAGGCGAAATTTCAGACACCACAATACCGGAAACCACATCGCAAGTGGATCTTTTTCCAAAGACAAAATATCGCACGTATTCTTCCGATCACGATACACTTCATAATTTCTGTAAGAAGTAAAGTCAGCTATTATATGGTTTTTAAAGTCATCCAAAGCCCATTGGCTTTCTTGTTCTGTTGCTAAGCCAAATCTACTCTCGACAGGAGCGTTCACTAAAATGTCAAAAACCTGTCCGTCACGCCAAAATGTTAAAAGCCATTCTGATTGCTCATCGGTATCCTTTTTGAAAAGCTCTCGAAAGTTTTGAGGCCCGTCAAGATAAAGTTTACCGTCTACCGCAATTAAGATATCGCTTTCCTTAAGCTTTTTGACATAGTCATAGACTGTCAGCCCCCTTGTCGCAATTTTCAAGAGCTGCCCATTTTGTTCAAAATTGAGTTCTGCATTATCGACTTCTAAGTCGTCGCTTTGGGCAATATCTGTAACCGTTTCTGCCATATCACCTCACTTTTCAGTTTAATTGCAGCGGATTGGATTGAGGCTTAGCTGCATTCTTCGGTTTTGTTGTTTTGGCAGCGGGTTGAGCGACGGCTCTTTTGGCCTCCAGCATTTTGGCGGCCATTTCCTTTTGAAGCATCATGATTTCATCAAGACGAATTTTAATATCATCAAGTGAAACTTTCTGCTCGACAATCTCACCAACTACGTCCTCTTGTGCTGTAGGCGCCAAGATTTCTTTTATAGCATCAAGCTTTGATAGAACGTCTGATTGAGTGTCATTATTATCTGCAACGAGCTGTGAAGAAGTTTTTTGAACAAATTCATTTATTAGTCGTTCCATCTCAACGACGCTGTTTTTTATAGCCGCATTATATCTCTTGTCCGCATCCGCAAGGTCTGTCGTGGCCTTTGTTGTAGCTGACTTCAAATCAGTCAGAGTTTCCTTAATAACCTCTTGATTTGTCGTGTTCTGCTCAACAATCGAGAGCGATGCCTTTAAATTTCCAATGTTCTCGGCAATTATAGCAACTGACTCGCGTGCCATTTCGGAATTGTCTTTTAGCGTTTTTATATTGTTAAAATACATCAGCAATGACGCGGAGATTGCAATCACTGCGGCTGCCATTGAACTAATAAAAATAATGCTCACGGACTGATAGATTCTTTTCGCTTTAATGTTTACAACTTCGAATTGCTCTTTGATGTTGTTGAATTCTTCAGCGACATTGGTGGCGGTATCAGCTGCATCCAGCGCTACTTTAATGCTTTCTTCGATTGTGGAGTTAGATGATTTTGCCGGCATGTTTATTTATCTCACGTGTTTTTTTGAAAGATTTCTTCTCGTAATATGCACAATCCGTGCCAGACGCATTTTTCACTTCTTGACATGGTATTGTATTCGATTTGAAACCAAATTTATTACAGCCCCAGGGACGGTTTTTATCATGGGTCACAAAATAGTATTTACAATTTCCACAAATAATTGTCATTTTTTATAAATCTTTTTGACTAAGTCACTAATTTGGAATCTAAACGTTGCGACAACACTCATGGTACCCCCAAAGCCAATTACGAGGCCTTTCAATGCGTCACCGCTCTGGTATGCCGAAATTCCTTTTACGACTAACAGCAAGCCAAAACCAAAAAAAACAATCGAGGATATGAACTCTCCCAAAGATCTAGATCTACGTAGTCGCATTATTACCACCTAATACCCTTCCAGACTCATCAAATTGGAGATCGTCTGGAATATCAAAGTTTTGTAATTCGGCATCCACACCACGCTCCAATTGATAGACATATGCTAAAATCGCAGCAACAGCAGAATAGAGTTTTTCTTCAACAGCAAGACCTATATCCCCCGTATAATATAGGGCCCGCGCAAGCAGCGGCGATCTGACAATTGTTTTCTCATGATTATTAGCTTCGTCAATTATGCGTTTAGCTATGTGGCCTTTGCCCATTGCAAGTATGATGGGAACCGTGTCTGTTGCAGGATCATAACGTAATGCAACCGCAAAATGTGTCGGGTTTGTAATGATCGCTGTGGCATTTTTTACGTCTTTCAAAGCCTCATTTTGACGTGTTGCACGCTGGCTTGCCTCCATCTGCATACGACGCATACGAGACTTAACCTCCGGTGAGCCTTCGGTTTCCTTAAATTCGTCTTTCAGATCTTGGCGCGACATACGCAGTTTTTGCAACCAAGAGTATCTGCTCCATGCATAATCACCTAGGCCAATCATACCCAATAAAATTACTAGAATTAAAATCAATAAGATTAGCAAGCTGTAGCTCAACCTAATAGCGTCTTGCAAATTCATTGCACTTAAATAAATCAATTTAGGCAGGAATAGCCAGATGGATGCTGCGACTGCACCTGTAAGAAATACTACTTTTGCGATTGATTTAACCAATTCAACGAGGCCTTTGATCGAAAAAATTCGCCCCAACCCCTTAAATAAATCTAACTTGTCAAATTTGAATGAAACGTTTTTTGCATTGAACTGTATCATGCCGCCGACGACTGACTGCGTTACTATGATAAATAGAAACGTAGGGATCCCAAATATCCCGCCCACAATAAATATTGTCGCTAAGCTGTCCCAGATTTTTGTATATCTCAAATTTTGAAGTTCCTCTTGGTGTGAAAATTCAAAAAATGACGACCAAGTATCTATTATTTTGCCCGCAAAAAAGCCCAAACTTACAAGCAATAGTAACCCACATAAACTTGTTGCAAACACAAACATTTCTCGTGATGACAGAACATCCCCATCTTCACGCGCCTTGTCCAAGCGTCGTTGGGAGGGGGCCTCTGATTTTTCTTGTGATTGATCGTTTTCAGCCATCACCAGCTCCAAGTAATAATTTATCAACGACGCTTAACGCCGTATCAAGCAGGTCATTGAACGCATATTGGAGCGCATCGACTGAGAAATACAAAGCCAGGAAGGTACCCAGAATTGTCATCGGGAACCCAAAAGAGAATAAGTTTAGCTGAGGAGCTGATTTTGTAATGAATCCAATCCCTACGTTCATAAAAAAGAGCACTGCAACGATTGGTAATGCAATTATGGCAGCCTTTTCGTAAACTATGCCTGACGCATTCAAAGTGGTTTGTAGGAAATGTTGAGTGCGACCGGTAACCCCCAAAGGAAATACCTCAAAACTCTTGTATATTGCTTTGAAAATAAAAAGATGACCATTTGCAGAAAAAAATAAAACCAACAAAAAAAGCGAAAAAATTTGGCTTATAACTGGAGATTGTGACCCGTTCGCGGGGTCTAATTGTGACGCGAATGACAAACCAGACGTTGATGCAATTTTTTCTCCCGCCAATTGGACTGCGGCAAAACAAATCGTTAACGCCATGCCTGCAGATATACCAATAAAGATTTCCATAACTATGATTATTATGAGTTTCTCGCTGAAAAATATAGAAATATCTGGCAAATCAGCAATCATAAGTACTGCAAGAGCCAAAACAACTGAAAATACAATTCTAATTTGCAGTGGGATCATACGAGACCCGAAGAATGGCGAGGCCACTAAAAATGCTCCCACACGCAACGAACAAACGAAAAGCAATAAAATCTGACTATACAGCGCCTGCAATCCGATGCCTGAAATTCCTTGAATCTCCTGCATCTAAAGACCTTTTCTTGCGATTTCGTCAAAAATATATGAAAAATAATCCGTGAGCTCATTCAAAGTATATGGAGCAAGTAATGCAAGAGCGCCCAATACGACGAAAAGTTTTGGAACAAAGCTAAGCGTCATCTCTTGAATGGATGTTGCCGCCTGGATTAGGCCGATGAATAATCCAATGCCCAACGCGACTGCTAAAATAGGGCCGGCAGTCATAATGATTTGCCAAAATGCCAGGCTCAGATATTGTACGTTTTGATCAAAAGCCATTTCACATTACCATAAAAGTTGAGGAAAGTGATCCAAGTGTCATTGCCCAACCATCAACGAGAACAAAGAGCAATAGTTTAAATGGCAACGAAATTAGCATCGGAGACAACATCATCATACCGAGCGACATGAGAATAGATGCGATTACCATATCGATTACCAGAAATGGCAAGTATATTAGAAAGCCAATTTCAAATGCGGTTTTCAACTCTGATGTTATGAATGCAGGCAATGCAATATTGATAGGGACAGACTGAGGATCCTCGAACGGCCCCTTCTCTGCAAGGTCCGTAAAAATAAGTAGAGTATCTTCACGAGTGTTTGCGATCATGAACTCTTTCATAGTCGCCAAACCTTGAGCCAATGCAATATTGAGTTCTATCTGGCCATCAAGATAAGGGGCGAGTGTCTCATTGTATAATAAGTCAAAAACTGGGCCCATTACAAAAAAAGTTAAGAATAGCGCAACAGCAATCAAAACTTGGTTTGGTGGTGTTTGCTGAGTGCCTAAGGCTTGTCGCAAAATAGACAAAACTATTATAATGCGAGTAAAGGCTGTCATACCCAGTAGCAAGGAAGGAATAACGGTCAGGGCCGTCATCAATGCGAGAATTTGCAAGGATAGAGAGTAAGTGGTTTCTCCGTCACTGCCTGAGATTGAAGATATTGCTGGTATTCCCAGCAAGCCCAAATCTTGTGCAGACACTGCTGACGCGGCAATCGCAAAGAATGTGGTTGAAGATAACAACAATTTAAATTGCATCTTGCATGCCCTCACTAGCGGAATGCAATTCAACAACCGTTGGCTGGGAACCCTTACTTGTAACGATAAGGAATGAATTCTGTCCCATGCTCACAAGATCTATTCTTTCATGTCTTGAAAGATGAAGCTGTTGTTCTATTGTCAAATTACTTGATCGAGTAAGCTCTGTTCCATTGCGTACTCTCAATTTCTTGATGATAATTTGCATAACCAGCAAAGCTGCTAAAAAACCTAAAACTATAATTATTTTATCAGTGTACATTTGAAGCTCCTCACAGAACAAATGCACACTACATGCCAAATAAAAATATTAAAATAAGATCAATGTTTTAGTTAAGTGCGTCAATTTTTTTTTACAAAATTTCGACGCGCTGCTCTGGATCTATGATTTCGCCAAATCTTACACCAAAACGCTCGCCAACCATGACGATTTCACCTTTTGCGATTTTGGTATTGTTAACGAGGATATCAAGTGGATCGCCTGCAAGCCTGTCAAGCTCAACAACAGATCCCTCATTTAATCGCAATAACTCACGGATCGTAATTTGGGTTCTTCCGACCTCGACAGTTAGCATAACGTCGATGTTCTCCAAAACTTTCAAATTTTCGACCATATCTTTCTCAGTTGACTTGTTATCATTATCGGTCATTTTTTTCTCCGTTGTGAGAGACACGTTTCGTCATAGCGACAGCGGCATTTGGGCCGACTTTTCCTAAATCTGCCCAAAAATAACTTTCGCCATTCAATTTAACCAAAATTTGATCTTGAACAGACACAGGGAAAACATCGCCCTGCTTGCAATTGATAAGCTTACCAAGCTTAGTTTTAGGACGCGCAAGTTCAGCCGAAAGCGTTAGGGGAATTGATAAAACTGCATTTTCCAGTCTTTGTTTCCAAGTTCTATCATCGTGAGCATATTCGTTTTGCACCCTGGACCGTAATTGTGATGAGATCGGTTTCAAAGTTTGTAACGGATAAACCACATCAAAAGAAACTGGGTCATGTTGAGGCATTTGGACAGAAAATGAACAAACAATGACAGTATCGTTGCCATCCACAAATGAAACTAGCTGGATATTTTCTTCACGTGACTGCACGGTGAACTTTGTGGAGGTCAAATCACGCCACGCCATTTCAAGCGCAGAATTCATACCTTCGGTAATAATCTCGACAATTCGATTTTCAGTCGCCGTAAATTCACCCTGTCCCTGGAAAAGGGATTGGATTTTTGAGCCACCATAATAGGAGTTGGTGAGGTGCGAAATAAAAGGAGCGTCTACAACGAGAAGGCAGTTGCCTCGTAATTCTTCAATCCTACTGTTTGTGATGCTAGCAAAATTTTCACAGCTTTCCACATATTCATCAAATGTTTTTACCTGAGGGGGAAATGATGAAATTCGCGGCAACACACGCAACATGGGAAGAAACACACTTCTGGCAAGCCGACATACCTTTTCATTGATTAACCGTAAGGCGTAATAGTCACCCAGAAGTGAGAGATCTTCTTTCCCAAAAGCAAAATCTCTCACTTCTCCAGTTTCAAATTTTTGCGTAGTTACTGCATCAGACTCGGTTTCAAGGCCTTCCAAGAGCGCCTGTACTTCGTCATCAGATAATTTTCTGGAACTGGTCATGGCAAATCAAACTATTGAAGGACAAAGGATGTGAAAAAAACATCTTCAACGCCGCCAAAGCCCTCTAAGTCCTCTAGTTTTTCATTTATTGCGGATTGTATAGCCGTCGCCAGCGCATCGCGTCCAGCTTTACCTTGGATTTCTTCAACCGAGAATTCACTGATCACTCCCAACACCTGAGATCTTAATGCGAGTTGATGTAGTTCGACGTTTTCCATGACTGTCGCATCGTATTGCGTTGACACTCCCAGACTTACCTGAAGGAATGCTTTAGATCCTTTCAAGTTCGTAGTGAAGTTGTCCGGAAATGTATAATATGAGGTCACAAAAGTGTCAGTTGTTGGCGTGTCTTTGTATACTTTTTGAGGTTCTGCCAATTGCTCACCCTCAGTAGGTGTACTGGGCAACTGTCCAGCCTGCTTGAGCTTTTTCTCGATTAATGCCTCCACTTGCTCGGCAGGGGTCTCCGATTGCATAAATAGTAAGGCACCCGCACCCATACCGATAGCAATAAAAACAATGGGTGCAAATCCATAAATCGCAACTTTTTTCAAGTTGAATTTTCGTTTTTTTTCTTCTTCAGCCATTTTTCACCCTATGCCATTAGATTCAAAGCATGCAAGTTATTAGCGACAAGCCTTACATCATCTGCGTCGTTAGATTGAGAGCCTGCGCTCTTTTCTTGACCAATACCTTTTTGAGTATCAGACTTACCATCACGCGAGTTCGGATTATTATTATCACCCTGGCCAGTTAACTCAACATTGTACTGAGCAAGCTTCAGGCCATTTTGTTCAGAAACCGTTTGCAATAATCCTTCAGTCGAGCGCAAAATGTTTAAGGTGGATTGATTTTCCACAAAAATCTTAATGTCCATATCGCTCCCATCCATTGATGCAGTAAGCCTCATCTTACCAAACGATTTTGGTTCTAGGCTAATTTCGATATGATCTTGTTCATTGAGCGTTTGCTCTAATGCATGGACCGCCAGCTTAGATGCGAACTCCGCATCCAGGAGGTCCAATTTAGGCAAAGTGTTGTTATTTTGCAAAATTACGTCGGCATTTCGGTTTTTTGTAAATATATTGTTATCAAATTCTAGTATGCGACCAGCTGCTTGGTTCGGTGTGATATCATCTTTTTGTAATGTTAATTGAGATATATGCAAAGATGATTGATTAGAAAGAATAGCAAAATTACTCTTCAGCCCCGCACCAAGTTCGGCTTGCGGATCAGTCTTAATGAACATTTTTACTACAGAGCCCTCAACTCTCCAACTCTTTTGCTCGTACACTTCCAAAAAGTTTTTTGTCGTCATCATTAATTTACGACGTTCGCCCTTTTCGCTGGATGTCTCACGAATTGAGGCGGAACTCACTTTAGAGAGCACATCTATTTTTAAATGTGGCGGAACATTTTGCACAATCATATTTTTCAAATCATTTTTTTGATTTTTAGAAACCAACCTGGAGATTAATTGAACGGTTTTTTCAGGAAAGACAATTTTATTATTGTCTAAATTAGCTTCATTTTTCTCAGAACTGATTTGCAAACCTTCAGTAAAGACTATTTTGATTTTATCGCCTATTGGTCCAAGATCGGAGAAGTTGAGTGAATGAGCGTTCTGAAGTTGTTCTAATTGGCTAGGATCTTTAAATATTGCGACAGCATGAGAACTATCGTTATCTTGCTGAGGTGTGTTCCCAAAGACCGGTGATTGATTTTCAATCAGCGCGCCATCACGATCATTTTTTGATGCCAGGTTAAGGTTTAGCCGCGGGAGAGAAGCAATCGTTTCGTGATCAGTGTTGATTGTTAATACAATCAGCTTCCCAACGTTTTGAGATGAATTAATTTGTATTTCTAGATTTGGTAAATGACTCTGTTTACTTTCTGAACCTAGCTCTATTGACAGATCATCTGTCCTGGAACCATCAAGAATTTCGCTTACAGCCAGGTTAGAAATATCAGAGATTGTTGATTTATGCCGATCGTCAAGATTATGGCTTCCATTCGAAATGTTTTCATCTGATTTTCTAAGCCTGAAAGATACATTGGTCAGTTCATCAAATTGTTCTGAGGGAGTAAGCTGTGGTAGCGAAAACATATTATTATCAAACGCCAAATCAAATTTGTCTTGATAAACTGTGTGACCGTTTTGGACAGCATCTGCGTCCGCACTGCCTGGATTTAGTGACAGCATCACATCTGATTTTAGGACTACCGTTCCATCCTTTAAAGTGACATCGATGTGTACCATTTCTTTTAAATCTGATCCGTTGACATATGCCTTTGAAACAAAACCTATTTCCTGATTATCGATGGCCACACTAAGACTTGAAAGGTCTAATTCGGCCAGCCTCACAACGACATTATCTTGTGACTGACTATGTAGGTCAGTCTCACGCCCTATAAATTTTAGAAAAACTTCTTGATTTTGATTCTTAGAAGTTTGATCTGCCAAAATGAGCTTGTTTAGAAGTTGTTCAAATTT
>RFXU01000062.1 GCA_009921505.1 Flavobacteriaceae bacterium | reverse complement strand
ATCGCGGCCAAACCACTGCCAAAGGCCAAGCCATGGGCCCCGTCTTCAATACTCGCCAATGCAGCTTCTAAAGCGGCGCGGGTAGGGTTGTGGGTCCGAGAATATTCAAATCCTTTGTGTGCCCCAGGGCTTGTTTGCGCATAGGTCGAGGTTTGATAAATTGGAGGCATTACTGCACCGTAAGCTGGATCGTGTTTTTGTCCTCCGTGAATGGCTTTGGTATTGAATTTCATTGTGTTATTTTCTTTACACAAAAGTAAGGCATTCCAAAGTCAAAGAGAAAACAAGTCAAAGAGAAAACAATTGTATTTTTACACAGTGAATGTAAAGCGCTCTTTTTTTGGCTTTTGGTCTGCCCTAACACTTTTTAGTTGTTCAGACACCCCAACCATTTCATGGGTGATGCTCAATAAAACTGCTCAAGAGCAAACCATTTGTAAAGGACAGGCTTGTCCTGACGTGAGGCTTTCTTTCCCGAAGTTTGAAAGTGGAGATTCAATAGCCCTTACCCGGCTGAATAAAATTAGGGACAGCCTTATTCTGGACGCCTTATATTTAGGAAGTGATCGCCCAAATTTTAACCTCAGCATAGAGGAAGCTATAGATCAATACCTCTGGGTGGGTTTAGATTATAAAACAGAACTTCAGGCCGCCGAATCGTATAATGGAAAAATAAACATTACTCCATCAAGACAAGGGGATACGGTGATTGTCCTGAAATTGACCGGCCAATTGCTTTTGCCTCAGAGCGAGAAATTGCTCAACGCAAAAAAACGCCTTCGTTTGAGCCTAAAATAAAACATTAAATGAAAAAACTCTATTATTTAAGCAGCTGTAGCACGTGTAAACGCATTCTGAAACAATGGGACTTGCCTCGGGATTTTGCCCAACAGGATGTCAAAAGTAACCCCCTTACTTTAGAGGACTTGGATCAAATGCATCGCGACCAAGACCATTCAGGCTCGTGAGTAAGCCGGCTTTTTCACATAGAACCTTAGCCCTTATGGCTGCGACTGCAGCAGGGATCATCTATGGGATCAATCACACGATCGCTAAAGGACTCATGCCCGAGATCATTGAGCCACACGGATTCATTTTACTCAGGGTTATTGGGGCCGCTATTGCCTTTTGGATTTTGTCTTTTTTAGGGCCGCGCGAGCGTTTAGCCCGAAAGGATTGGGGCCTTTTACTTTTGTGTGCCTTTTTTGGAATGTCTTTAAACATGACCTCTTTTTTTAAGGGTCTTGCCTTGTCTACCCCGATAAACTCCTCGGTTGTTATCACAATTGTGCCGGTAATCCTGCTTATTCTCGGGCGGTTATTTTTAAAAGAGCGCATTGCTTGGCAAAAAACTTTCGGTATTTTTCTGGGGCTGGCTGGGGCCCTTGGGCTGATCCTTCTCGATGTGCCCAGACAATTAAATGCGCCCAACATTCCCTTGGGCAACTTTTACTTTGTCATGAATGCTCTGTCCTATTCTATTTACTTGATTATTGTCAAACCGCTCACAGCAAAATATCACGTGTTGACTCTGATGCGCTACTTTTTTACTGTTGCCGTGGTCATCAACCTGCCCTTGGGTTATCAAGAATTTGTCGAGGTCACCTGGTCTGAACTAACGCCAGTGATTATTGGTCAATTGTCCTTTGTGGTTTTAGGAACCACCGTGCTGACCTATTTGTTTAACATATACGCCCTGAAGCATTTGAGTCCATCGACCATAGGGGCTTTTATTTACCTTCAACCAGTGGTGGCCACCATCGTGGCACTTTGGGTTGGCGTCGATCACCTGACACCGCTGCGATGCGTCACTGCTCTGATGATTTTTACAGGGGTTTATTTGAGCAGTCAAAAACTTAAATTGCGCAAAAAAGAGCCCATTAAAGCGTCCTGAATTGCGGGACAATTACCTAAATTTGGCCTTCAATACTTTGATGCAATGCCCATAGTTGACGCCCAATATCATCCCAAAGGATGGTTTAAAAACGGCCATTTTTCAACGATTTATTCAGCAAAAATTAGACGTGTTCCAAGTCTGGATTTTCAAAGAGATCGGTTGTCTTTAAGTGATGGAGATTTTTTAGATCTAGATTGGTCGTTTACAAAACATCCGACCAAGCAAAAGTCCAAGTCGGTAGTGATCTTACTCCATGGTTTAGAAGGGAATGCCCAACGCTCTTATGTGCGTGGGCAGGCAAGCGCTTTATTGGAGGCCGGTTTTGATGTCTGTGCGATGAATTTTCGCGGGTGTTCTGGGGTGCCAAACCTCAAGCTTCAGAGTTACAATGCCGGGAAAACAGAAGACCTGGACCAAGTTGTGTCGTCTATTGTAAAATTAAATCGATACTCGCGCATTTTTGCTGTTGGATTCAGTTTAGGCGGAAGTCTTTTACTGAATTATCTCGGCGCAAAAAAAGGAGATTACCAACAAATTTACGGGGCGGCTGCCGTGTCCACCCCTCTAGATTTAAAGGGCTCCATTGAGCGATTATCGCAATGGGATAATCGTGCCTACCAATGGGTCTTTTTATCCACGTTAAAAGTCAAATATCGTCAAAAACAGCAGGCCTTTCCTATGGATTTATCAGCGGACGCGCCCTGCGCCATGAAGTCCCTAAAGGATTTTGATAATCTTTACACCGCTCCCGTACACGGCTATTTCAACGCCGAAGATTATTACCGTAAAAATAGTCCCATCGCGACCTTACATACGATTGAATCGCCGGTACTGATCCTCAACGCCCAAAACGATAGCTTTCTTTCTCAGGCTTGCCTGCCTTTAAACCTTGCGAAAAGCTCAAAAAACATTTATCTTGAGGCCCCAAAATATGGGGGTCATGTCGGTTTTTATACCCCGTCAGGGCCGTACTATAATGAAACGAGAATAAGCGAATTTTTCACAGCCAAAATGGCTTAATATTGAACGTAATAACGGAATTATGAGAACTTATCTAATTATGACCGCTCTAGCTTTGACTATAAGCAGTTGCGGCGAGACCAAAAAAGAAGAAAAAACTACACTTAAAATAGGGCAAAACAATACCGAATCTGTCTCGCAAACTGGGACAGCGCTCGCTTTGAGTGGCAATGATATGATGCAATTCGACAAAACCGAATTGATGGCCAAGGCAGGAGAAAAAATTACTTTAACCTTTCGTCATGTCGGGCAATTAGACAGAAGGGTCATGGGTCATAATTTTGTTTTGTTAAAGCCCGGAACGGACATAACGGGTTTTGCTAATGAAGCAGCCGCAGCAGGAGAGTCCGCCGATTGGATTCCGAACGATGGCGCTCAAGTCATTGCGCACACCAAAATGCTCGGAGGCGGCCAAACCGATGTGATCACCTTTGAGGCTCCTGAGCCAGGAGTTTACGACTTCATTTGCAGTTTTCCAGGACACTCCGGGATGATGCGCGGCACATTGACCATAGCACCCTAACCCGAATCACTAGGCCGAATTGCAATGACAAAATGGCCTTGAACTGCGCGGATCTTTACTATGCTCCATGGACCGCTTTTTTAACGCAATTCATTGAACTAAATCCATAAAAAACCCTCCAAAATGGAGGGTTTTTTTATTAAGTCCGTTTTATAGAGACATGACCTTGCCATTACCCGCCTCTGAAGTCGGCAAGCATCCTTGGTAAACTCCAGGTACGGGATCATACCACAAGAAGTTTTCTCCTATTTCTTGAGTCTGGGTCCACGTCCAAGTAGTCATACTCCGCACCTCGCGTACAAGTGCTGCTGCCATTACGTCGTCCGAAGCCGAGGCTTGGGGATCAGTTTCAAGCGCGTCACGATACGCCCATAATTCCTTTGACCACTGATCTGCCTGCGCTTTATCCGCTTTGAGATAGTGCCCTAATAAGGCGTCATAGGTTTCCGTGTCAGCACTGTCAAAATCCGTTTGATGATCCCGCTCAAGTACGCGTGCCAAAGCCGCAAATCCTTTGCGGATTTCGCTTTGTCGAGCGGAGGCAGAATACTTTGTAAACTCATCTTCTAGTGCAGGTATTTGCTCATTTGAGGGCAAAACCTGAGCCCAATAAAGGTCGATAAATTGATGAACGCCCACATCAACCGCGCCAGGCACTTCAAGATCTGAAGGGATGATCAATCCGACCATTTCTTTCAAGGCTTTGGCCTCTGCGGACGATAAAAATGCAGGGGTGTATCCTGATCCAGAACCACAGCTTTGGAGCAGGCTAATAATGGCAGGTGTTGCTACTAAGGCGCCACCACCCAATCCTAAGTTCTTTAAAGCTTGTCTTCTATTCATCAGGATTCCTTTTTAAGTTGATTTACTGCGTGATTTGCGGCTCTTGCTGTAAAAGCCATGTAGGTGAGTGATGGATTCACACAACTCGCGCTCGTCATGAACGACCCATCTGTACAGTAAACATTCGGTACAGTATGGATTTGGTTGTTCTCATTAAGCACAGAAGTTTTAGGATCTCTTCCCATACGGGCAGTTCCCATTTCGTGAATGCCAAGTCCTGGCGCTCCTGGATCATCCCATGGACGGATATTTTTATATCCAGCCATTTCGAGCATCTCCATGGCTTGTTGCACCATGTCTTTGCGCATTTCCCACTCATTTTCTTTCCACTCTACGTCAAAAGTATAGGTCGGCAAGCCCCATTTATCTCTTTTGTCATAATCGAGTTCCATTTTATTGTCATGGTAGGGCAAGCACTCGCCAAAGCCCATAAGCGTCATGCTCCATTTTCCTGGGCGACTTACCAGATCCTTTAAATCTGCTCCATAACCAATCTCGGCAATTTGGTCTCCGTAATTCCCTCTTGAGGCGCCTCCTTGATAACCATAACCGCGCAAGAAATTAGGCTGGTCGGTCGCTCCACCGATATTTCTAAATCGGGGAATATAAATTCCATTAGGTCGACGCCCTTTAAAGTATTGGTCTTCAAAACCATCAACTTCAGCAAACGCTCCCGCTTTGAAGTGGTGATCCATAATATTGCGTCCTAACTCTCCTGAATCGTTCCCCATGCCGTTCGGGAAACGTTCACTCTTGGATTGTAACAAGATTCCCGCTGTAGCAATGGCTGAAGCGCACAAGAAAATAACCTTTGCGTTAAACACGAGGTTTTCTCCTGTTTCAGCATCGATAACCTTAACTCCTGTAGCGCGCTGGGTTTGTGGGTCGTAAATTACTTCATGAACAATTGAATTTGGTCTCAGCGTCATATTCCCTGTGCGTTCCGCTGCCGGAAGGGTAGAAGACACACTACTGAAATAACCGCCAAAAGGACATCCACGGATGCAACGATTGCGATAGACGCAATTAGAACGTCCATCATGGGCTTTATCTCCGGTTAGATGCGCGGTTCTTCCTATAGTCAGCACGCGCCCATCCTGGTAATTATTAGCAATTTTTTCACGTAAATCGCGCTCAGCGCAATTTAACTCCATTGGTGGAGAGAATACTCCGTCAGGAAGCACCTCCATACCTAGGGCCTCTCCGCTAACTCCGATAAACTCCTCGACTTTGTCATACCATGGGGCGATATCCGCATAGCGTACTGGCCAATCTACAGCAACACCTTCTCTTTTATTGGCTTCAAAATCGATATCACTTAAGCGGTAGGATTGACGGCCCCACATAATTGAACGACCCCCAACATGATATCCTCTAATCCAGTCAAAGCGCTTCACTTCGTTATAGGGATGAATGATGTCGTCAACAAACCAGTGGGCAGATTCATCACGCGTGGTATAACCCGTTCTGTTTTGCTTCACCTGACGCTCTTGCTGTGCGACGGTTCGTCGATTTTTAAACTCAAAATCCCAGGGATCTTTATTTGCTGTAGGATAGTCTTCAATGTGCTTTACCATGCGACCGCGCTCTAAAACCAGAGTCTTAAGGCCACTCTCGCAAAGCTCTTTAGCAGCCCATCCGCCGCTAATTCCTGAACCCACGACGATTGCGTCGAATTGTTCGTTCGGTTTTGCCATATTTAGATTGTTTAATTTGTTGGTCTTGTTTAAGAACGAAAACGATTTCGATTCGAAAAAAATAACAACAACTTCTGTTTAAATCCAACTCAGCAAAAAATCATTTATCTTAGAAGACCATTTAAGCAAACGACCAACAATTAAACATAAGAACATGATTTTAAAAAAACTTTTGGCCATCGGGGCAGTACTGGCCCTAATGAGCTGTCAAAACAATATGAACAAAACTGAAGAAGCTACACAAGAGGCAGCGCCAGAAACCTCAGCACAAAACTTTGAAATTTCTTTGGCTCAGTGGTCCATCCATAAACAAATTTGGGACGGCAGTATCGATCCTATGGATTTCGCCTCCGTCGCCAAAGATTTAGGGTATACCGGATTGGAATACGTGAACCACCTCTACGTGGGCGACATGGTCAATTATCCCATGAAAGAACAAGGCCTTGATGCGGTGTTAGCAGAATTAAAGCATCGCAGCGATTCACTTGGTATGACTAACGTTTTGATTATGGTCGATGATGAAGGAGATCTTTCTTTAGACGATGAGACCGTGACAGCACAAGCTGTGGACAACCACAAAAAATGGGTTGATGCCGCAGCTTTCTTAGGCTGTCACGCCATTCGGGTAAACCTTTTTGGTGCTTCTGATCCTGAGGCTTGGGTCGCAAACTCGGTTCGCTCGCTTAAAGCTTTAAGCACCTATGCAGCAGATAAAAATATTTCCGTTTTAGTGGAAAACCACGGAGGGCTTTCTAGCGATGCCAAGCTACTCACTAAAGTTATGGAGGGTGTTGGCATGGATAATTGTGGAACGCTTGTGGACTTTGGTAATTTCTGTTTACGCCGCGAAAACGACGAGCGATGGGGCGCCCCTTGTGTCGAGGAGTATGACCGTTATCAAGGAATCGAAGAACTTATGGCTTACGCCCATGGTGTGTCGGCTAAGTCTTACGCTTTTGACGCCGAAGGCAATGAAACCACTATGGATTTTCCGAGAATCCTGAACATCGTCAGAGATGCCGGATTTTCAGGTTTTATCGGTGTAGAATTCGAAGGGCCTGATGCAGATCCATTCCCGGGCATGGAAGCCACAAAAGCGCTTATTGAAACCGTATTGATTAACTAAACCTTAATGTTTAAACCACACTAACGCAACTAACCATGAAGACCACAACTCGCTTTCAGCTTTCCTTTATGATGTTCCTCGAATTTTTTATTTGGGGGGGATGGTTCGTCACCATGGGGACTTTTTTAGGCAATAATCTCGGAGCCACGGGAGCCGAAACTGCAATGGCCTACTCGACCCAATCATGGGGGGCGATTATTGCTCCTTTTATCATTGGACTCATCGCTGACCGTTTTTTTAATGCAGAACGCATCCTTGGGGTGCTCCACTTAATCGGGGCATTTCTGATGTATCAAATGTATCAATCCACGGATTTTGGTAGTTTTTACCCTTATGTCTTGGGTTATATGATCGGTTATATGCCAACCTTGGCTTTAGTCAATTCTGTTTCTTTCAATCAAATGAAAGATCCAGCCAAAGACTTTTCTCTGATCCGTGTTTGGGGCACCATTGGTTGGATTGCTGCTGGACTGGCCATAAGTTATCTCTTTCACTGGGACCCAAAGCCAGAAGTTCCAGGAGATAAAGGGCTGCTTCAAAACACATTTTTAATGGTCGCCATTGCCTCAGCAATTTTAGGCCTATTTAGTTTTACACTTCCCAAAACACCGCCAAAAGCAGATGATGGCTCAAAAATTACTGTGCGCGATATTTTAGGTCTCGAAGCATTAAAACTACTTAAAGACCGAAACTTTTTAGTCTTCTTTTTGTCGTCGGTATTGATATGTGTGCCTTTGGCTTTTTATTACCAACACGCAAACCAATTTCTCTCTGAAATCGGCGTGGAAAACGCAACAGGTAAAATGACTATTGGGCAAATCTCGGAAGTTTTATTTATGCTGCTCTTGCCCTTTTTCTTTAAAAAATTCGGTTTTAAAATGACCATACTGGTGGGGATGCTGGCTTGGACCGTGCGCTATTTATTATTTGCCTTTGGCGATGCCGGGGAAGGCGTTTATATGCTGCTCATCGGGATTGCTTTGCACGGTATCTGTTATGACTTCTTCTTTGTTTCAGGACAGATTTATACCGACAGTAAAGCAGGTGAAAAAGTTAAGAGCGCTGCTCAAGGACTGATCACTTTGGCGACTTATGGTGTTGGGATGCTTGGCGGATTCTACATCGCTGGGCTGATTACCGATGCTAATGTTACTTCAGAAGGTCACGATTGGGCTTCTGTATGGCAAATCCCAGCCATGTTCGCCGTATTGGTTTTTGTGCTTTTTGCCGTGCTCTTTAAAAATGAAACGATAGAATACAAGGAGTAGTCCTCCTTAAAAATTGCTAAAAAAGAAATTATTATGAGTCGAAAAATTAAATGGGGCGTCTTAGGAGGAGGCGGTGATTCTTTAATCGGTGTACTGCATCGCGTGGCTGCTTCAATGTATGATGCTTATGCCCTTACTGGAGCTGTGTTTAATCCCGATTTTGAGCAAAACAAGGCCTTTGCCGAAGAAATCGGTATTCCATTGGACCGCATTTATCCAGATTTTGACACTATGGTTGCCGCCGAATTGGCGCTGCCACAAGAGGAACGCATTCAAGTTTTTTCGGTACTTACCCCGAATTTCTTGCATTTCCCAATGGCCAAAAAATTAATGGAAAACGGGTTTCATGTGATTTGTGAAAAACCCATGACCATGACTCATGAGGAGGCTCTGGTTTTGGAAAAAACTCAAAAGGACAAAGGCGTATTGTTTGCCCTAACCCATACCTATACGGGCTATCCCATGATCCGTCAAATGAAAGCCATGATAAAAGACGGGGCTATTGGTGCGATTCAAAAAGTTGATGCTCAATACTACCAAGGATGGATCAATCCGATCATCCATGATCCAAAGCAACGCGCTTCTACCTGGCGTCTGGACCCGGCAAAATCAGGAATAAGCTGCTGTATGGGCGATATCGGGGTCCACGCCTACCAAATGCTTGAATACGTCACTGGACAAAAAATCGAATCGATTCTGGCAGACCTTGGCCATGTCTACGACGACAACCAAATGGATATAGATGGTACTGTATTGTTACGTCTTGGCAAACACGTCAAAGGGGTTTTACGTGCGAGTCAAATCGCTACCGCAGAGGAAAATAATTTTAGCCTTGCCATTTATGGGCGTGAAGGTGCCTTAAAATGGGAGCAGGAAAACCCGAACTATTTGACCCTACTAAAGGACGGGCAGCCCGCTCAAATCCTCAAGCCTGGCCACAGCTATAACAGCGCCTTTTCACTTGAGGGCACCAAACTTCCCCCTGGGCATCCTGAAGGGATTTTTGACGCTATGGGTAATATTTATCGCGGCATGGCCAAGGCGGTTCGAGGGGAGTCTTTTACTGAAGGGGAATTCCCTTCGATGGAAGATGGAGTCCGTGGCATGAAATTTATTGAGACTGCCGTGGCCTCACACGCCGATGGAAATGTTTGGAAAACGCTTTAGATTTAGAAAACGCTTTAAATTAAAACCATGAAAACGATCAAAGGACCTGCAGTATTTTTAGCCCAGTTTATGGACGATAAAGCGCCCTTTAATAGCCTGGATGGGCTATGCCAATGGGCGGCAGATCTCGGATATAAAGGAATACAAATTCCGACTTGGGAGTCGAGACTCATCGATTTAACCCTAGCGGGACAAAGCAAAGCATATTGTGATGAACTCCAAGGCAAAATCAGATCCTACGGCCTTGAAATCACAGAACTTTCCACCCATCTTCAAGGGCAACTCGTCGCGGTACACCCTGCCTACGACTTGATGTTCGATAATTTTGCCCCAGAAGATTGTAAAAACAACCCAAAAAAGCGCACTGAGTGGGCTAGAGCCCAACTCATTTCCGCCGCTAAAGCGAGTGGTCATTTGGGACTTAAGGCCCATGCAACTTTTAGCGGTGCGTTACTTTGGCACACCTGGCATCCGTGGCCACAACGTCCTGATGGGCTTGTTGAGCTTGGCTTTGCAGAGCTGGCCAAACGCTGGTTACCGCTTTTGAATGAATTTGAAAACAATGGTGTGGCGGTCTGCTATGAAATTCACCCTGGTGAAGACCTTCATGACGGGGTGACTTTTGAACGCTTTTTAGAGGCCACTGGGAATCACAAGGCAGTAAACATCCTTTACGACCCGAGCCATTTCGTCCTTCAACAACTGGATTATTTAAAGTACATCGACCATTATCATGAATTCATTAAGGCTTTTCACGTAAAGGATAGTGAATTTAATCCTGATGGAAAGCGGGGCGCGTTCGGCGGTTATGGCGATTGGAAAGATCGTGCGGGTCGCTATCGCTCTTTAGGCGACGGGCAGATCGATTACAAGTCGGTCTTTAGCAAACTCACCGAATACGGCTGCGATGTCTGGGCTGTAATGGAGTGGGAATGCGTCATCAAAAGCCCAGAGCAAGGAGCAAGAGAAGGCGCAAAGTTTATTCAAGACCGAATTATTGAAGTCACAACTAAGCGATTTGACGATTTTGCCGGGGCGGAAATTGATCAAGAACGACTCAAAAAGATTT
>RFXU01000061.1 GCA_009921505.1 Flavobacteriaceae bacterium | reverse complement strand
ATAAATCTTCCTGAGCTGAATGGGCCATTCGATGATATAATTTATTCCCTTTAAAGCCTGCTCTATCGTCCGAGAGGTTTCCGCAGTTTTTTCTCCAAGTGCCAGGGGCATTTGGGCGTGCAAACTCGCCCAGCCTAATTTCTGAATTCGTGCATGAAGGGCCGTCACATCAGAATAACCAATGACCCATTTTGGGTATTGCTTGAATCCTTCAAAATTGACTCGATCTAAAATTCTAATGGTTCCGTACCCCCCGCGCGCGCACCAGATGGCTTTTACCTCGGGATGGTCCAAGGCCCATTGCAAGTCCTGGGCGCGCGCGGTGTCCGATCCTGCCAATTGATGATGTTTAACCCCGATGCTTTGACCTAAAATCACCCGAAAACCCCAACGATTAAGACAAGATTTAGCCGCATTTAAGTCCTCTTGGGACACAAAGCGCGCTGTAGCAATGATCGCGACTAAGTCTCCTGGAACTAAAAAATCAGGAGATGAAAATTCAGCCTTAAAAAAATTTGAAGACGCGGTGGATGACGCCATGCTCGATTGTTTCATGATAATCTAAAACGAAAGGGGGAGTGATTAAAGTTAAACAATTCTTTTCATGAGCAGTAAAATAAATTTTAATTCATAAATTTAACTGTTAATCAGATCATTAAATGATAAACACTGTCATAGCCTCTTGTAATTCAAGTACCCTAGACCCTTATATTCCAGGAAGTGATAATCCATGGAATAAGGCCAAGGTAAAGCACTGCTACCGCCGTTTGGGTTATGGAACCGATTACAGCACTATAACGACAGGCGTGAATATCAGTCCAGGGGCACTCATCGACCAAATTGTCGACAATGCAGCTACAGCACCACTTCGTGAAGACCCTGTTTGGGGCTATTACAGACTGGTAGATTTTAACGACTACAGCACGGAGAATCCCCAGTTTATCAATGACTTTAGGATAGAGACGGGAAATCTTATGGTCAGTGATGGCCTTAAAGGTCGGATGATCTTTTTTTGGTTGAATCATTTTGTCACCGAGCTTGATGCCTATAATTATTCCCCATATCTTTTTCAGTATTACCGCACGGCAGAGCAGCATGTCTTGGGAAACTTCAAGGACCTTGTTCATGATATGGGTCTTACCCCAGCCATGCTTTTTTATCTCAATGGTTTCCAAAACACCAATACGGAACCCAATGAAAATTACGCCCGAGAACTTTATGAACTCTTTACTTTGGGAGAAGGTAATGGCTATACTCAAGAGGATATCATTGAAACCTCAAAAGCACTTACCGGCTGGAACTTGAGTCCTCAAGCTGGAGGTCAAATCATCTTTAATACCAATACCTTTTTTAATGGGGATAAAACTATTTTCGGGCAAACCGGAAACTGGGACTATCACGATGTAATCGATATATTATTTCAGGAGCGGGGCGAACTTATAGCGCAGCACATTTGTCGCAAGTTGTACCGATATTTTGTAAGTCCAGACATCGATTTAATGATTGAAACCAACATCATTATGCCGATGGCTCAAACGATGATAGACAACAATTTTGAGTTGGTTCCTGTCTTAAAACAGTTGTTTAAAAGCGAACATTTTTTTGACGAAAAAGCACTTGGAGTGATCATTAAAAGTCCCTTTGATCTGATTTTTCAATTTGTAAATGAATCGGTCTTCTTATTCAACGACGATTTGATGGAAGCCTTTATTTATTATGCTGCCGTTTTAGGACAAATTATGTTCAACCCCCCTGATGTAGCAGGTTGGCAAGGTGATCAAGACTGGATTGGCACCTCTACAATTACGGGTCGATGGGCCTTGTTTCGGGCCTATTTGAATTTGCTATTTGACAGTGGTCAAGAAGAACGTTTTAGAACCCTGGCCATAGACTTATCCAATGACAGCAATGATCCGGAGTATATCACTCGAGTCTTAGTCGACCATTTTAATGCTCGAGAGCTTTTTACTTCAACGGATTATGATGTGGCTACTGAAGTCTTTAAATGGGAAATCCCCCAAAACTACTACGACGATCGATTGTGGAATCTAAGTTGGGCTGAGGCCCCCTACCAAGTTTTTCTCTTACTAAATCATTTGGCCACTTGGCCTGAATTTCAACTCAAATAAGGGGCCATGGGTAAAGACAAATTTTCAAAGCATAAAAACTCTGGTCAGGCCGATCACAAACACCACAATCACGAACATGATTACTGGTCGAGACGCAGCTTTATACAGGCCCTAGGTCTTGTCGGTGGCGGAAGTATCCTAATGGGTAAACAAGCGGTTTCTGCAGCACAAGCAACCCCGTTAACCGTGGCTTTATCCGAAAGCCAAAACGACAACATTTTGGTCATCATTCGTCTCAATGGCGGGAATGATGGACTGAACACAATCGTACCGGTTTATGATTATGCCACCTATGCGAATCTAAGACCGAATATCAGACATTTCGAGCCCAATCTTTTGCCGCTGAATGATGACTTCAGCATCCCAGACTATATGAACGATCTGGAATCCGTCTGGGGTGATGGACAAATGAAAGTAGTGCACGGGGTTGGGTATCCCGATCAAAATCTATCGCACTTTCGCTCCAGTGATATTTGGGCCTCTGCGGCCCATCAATACGAAGAGCCAACCGGTTGGTGGGGGCGCTATTTTGAAGATTTATATCCAGACTATTTAACCAATCCACCAGCGGCACCGCCCGCAATCCAAGTGGGCAACATTGGTAATTTGATTTTTGATGGCTTTGACAATAATTACGCCTTCACCGTGGCTAATATCGAACAGCTTCAAGCCATTGGCACCAATGGAGCTATACACGATGTGGTTAATGTTCCAAATTGTATTTATGGGGATAAGCTCACCTATTTGAGGGCCACGGCTAACACGACCTATACCTATTCTGGCGTCATTAATGAGGCCTATATGGCTTCAAGTAACAACGCCAACTACGGCAATGGCGATTTAGCAGTTCAATTAGCGGCTGTAGCACGACTGATCAAAGGCGGACTTGGAACCAAAGTGTATATGGTTTCCTTAGGCAGTTTTGATACTCATGCTGATCAGCGGTATCAACACCAAGCGCTGCTTCAAGACTTGTCGAGCTCCATAAAAGCGTTTTATGAGGATTTAGGCTCCGGGGGATGGGATCAAAAAGTTCTGTCCATGACTATTTCTGAATTTGGGCGTCGTCCTTACGAAAATGGCTCTTCGGGAACAGATCACGGTGCCGCCTCCCCTCTGATGCTCTTTGGCCCAGCGTTAAACGGAAGTGGATTCGTCGGGGATCACCCTGATTTATTGACCTGGGACGATTATGACAACCTTATTCCCTCTTCTGACTTTAGGGATGTTTATGCCTCGGTTCTTGCTAATTGGTTTTGTTTGGATCAAGAAATAATCGATTCCATATTGCTGAATCACAGCTATCAACCCCTTGATTTAGGTCTAGACTGTCAAACACTTAGTGTCGGTGACCCTAAACCATTTTTGCGTTTTACCCATCGTCCTGTTTATCAGAACAATCAAACCTTAATTGTTTTAGAGACTCAGCAAACAGCCCATGGGAGAATTACCCTTTACGACCTCATGGGGCGCGAGCTCGTCACCCTGGCCGACCGAATGTTCTTTCCAGGACAACACAGTATTGACGTGCGTCAATCCGCAGGAATTCGTTTGAGTTATGGGCAGTACATTTATCGGATCAGTTTTGCCGGGCAACAATACAGCAAATCCATAATGGTCCGATAGGCCCTAAATGCTTTAAATGCGCATTGAGCGCGAATCCCGGGGTCAATCTCAATAGCTCTTTACGTGGAATCTTCGGGTTAAATCCTTACTTTTATGGCCTAAATTTTTGTCGTGAAGCAGACCCCGAAACGTTATACTATTACTGCAGCCTTGCCTTATGCCAACGGACCTGTTCATTTGGGTCATTTAGCTGGTGTTTATATTCCAGCCGACATCTACGCACGCTACTTACGTCTTCAAGGACGGGACGTGGTTTTTATCTGTGGCAGCGACGAACACGGTGTGCCGATTACCATAAAAGCAAAAAAAGAAGGGATCACCCCGCAAGCCGTGGTAGATCGCTATCATGAGATTATCGGAAAAAGTTTTTCGGATTTTGGCATTAGCTTTGACAATTATTCAAGAACCTCAGCCCCCATCCACCATCAAACGGCTTCAGACTTTTTTAAAGATCTCTACGACAATGGGAAATTTATTGAAGAAACTACCGAGCAACTCTATGACGCAGAAGCCCAGCAATTTCTAGCCGATCGATTTGTGATCGGGACCTGTCCAAAATGTGGCAATACCGAAAGCTACGGAGATCAATGTGAACAATGCGGCACCAGCCATAACGCTACGGACCTAATCAGTCCAAAAAGCACCCTTTCAGGGAGTACCCCGGTGCGCAAACAAACCAAGCATTGGTTTTTACCTTTAGATAAGCATGAAGCCTGGCTTAAAGAATGGATACTTAATGAGCACAAATCCGACTGGAAACCTAATGTTTATGGTCAGTGCAAATCCTGGATTGACGATGGATTGCGTCCAAGAGCGGTGACTCGCGATTTGGATTGGGGAATTCCGGTCCCTGTAGATCAGGCCCAGGGGAAGGTGCTTTATGTTTGGTTCGATGCGCCAATTGGGTACATCTCAGCGACCAAAGAGTGGGCGCAAAACAATGGGGTGGATTGGACTCCTTACTGGAAGGATAAAGAAACCAAATTGGTTCATTTTATCGGTAAAGACAATATCGTTTTTCATTGTATCATTTTCCCGAGTATGCTCAAAGCACACGGAGACTATATTCTTCCCGATAACGTTCCGGCGAATGAATTTTTAAATCTTGAGGGGGACAAAATTTCGACGAGCCGTAATTGGGCGGTATGGTTACACGAATATCTTTTGGATTTTCCAGACCAGCAAGATGTCTTGCGTTATGCTTTGACCGCCAATGCTCCTGAGACCAAAGACAATGACTTTACTTGGGCTGATTTTCAAGCCAGAAACAACAACGAATTGGTCGCCATCTTTGGAAATTTTATCAACCGCGTAACGGTATTGACCCATAAATACTACAACGGCGCGGTCCCAAGCCCGAACGAACTCCTTGAAGAAGATCAATTGGTCTTAGATCAGCTCAAGGCCTACCCAAAAGTCATTGGGGACAGTATCGAACGCTACCGTTTTCGTGAGGCCCAATCTGAATTGATGAATGTGGCCCGAATGGGCAATAAATATCTTGCCGATGCAGAGCCTTGGAAACTTGTAAAAAGTGATCCTGAACGCACCGCAACCATCATGTACATAGCGCTTCAAATCGCTTCTGCTTTGGCCGTTCTCAGTGAGCCGTTTCTGCCTTTTACCTCCAGAAAATTAAAGCAATCTTTAGGATTAGCCCTTTTAGAAAATCCGCTGAATTGGGCGCAAATCGCTGAGTCTTCAACTTATCTACCAAAGGGACATATCCTCGCACAGAGTCCTCTTTTGTTTCGCAAGATCGAAGATGAAGAAATCGAATTACAGCGTAATAAGTTAGCCCAAACCAAAATTAATAATCAACCCATGGACGAGAAGCACACCCCGCAAAAGGAGCTTGTAAATTTTGATGATTTTACCAAAATGGATCTGCGGGTCGGAACCATTTTGAGTGCCGAAAAAATGCCAAAAGCCAACAAACTTTTGGTCTTAAAAGTAGATGTCGGTGTAGACCAGCGCACTATAGTCTCAGGAATTGCCGAGCACTTTACCCCAGAAGAAATCATTGGCAAACAAGTTTGTGTGCTGCTCAACCTGGCTCCGAGAGCCATTCGGGGAACAGAAAGTCAGGGGATGATTTTAATGGCTGAAGATGCAGATGGCACGTTGCGCTTTGTGGCTCCTGAACAGGCGGCTGCCGCCGGGTCATCAATCAGATAACTTGACAGAGGCTCATTGCTCAGTTAATTTTTGCCAACCTGTAAGCATTGGCTACCAGAGCTTATTGGGGGCAGAGGATGCGCCAATAATTAAACGAGTTTTGTCGTAATAATGTTCACCGGACAGGCCTTTGCTGCCTCACTACTGGGCTGGTAAGCCGAGGCATCGGGCGTTTTTAGCGTGTGGAATCCCTTTTTTTCTTGGGCGTGCAACAGTACACTTTTTCCGTCTTTTTTTGACATTTGGAATTGTTCTGGAGCCAGTTCAACACAATAATTACAGCCGATACATTTCTGTCGTTGGAGGGTGATTATTACCATGACATCAACGTTATGTGGTCGCGTATTCGGTCTTGACGACTTTGTACAATTTGTCTGAAGGACGTATGCGGAACGGCAAAGGCAAGGTGATGCTGTCTCCTTTTGTCGCCGTTTCTTGGGTCTTATCATTGACCAACATTTCTGAAAGCTCGAGTTCTTGTGCTCCGGTTGTCGGCCCCTGAATTAATACAGTATCGCCAAGTTTCAGGTCGTAGGCCTCAATTTTAAATTCACCAATGTTCGATTTTGGGAAAAAGTGCACCCCTTTTCCGACATAAACCTTTTTCTGTGTGGCTTTAGAGCCATTAGCCTCACTCCACTCTCCGAGTTTTTGACCTAAATAATACCCGCTCCAAAAACCACGATTGTATACTTTTTCGAGTTCCGTCATCCATTCAGCGACGCGCTCTTTATTAAACGTTCCTGCGGCGTGTGCATCGATGGCCTCGCGATATGTCTTGATGACCTTAGCGACATATTCTGGTGCGCGACCACGACCTTCAATCTTTAGCACCTTTACTCCAGTGTCAATGACTTGATCCAAAAAGTCAAGAGTGCAGAGGTCCTTTGGAGACATCATATATTCGTTGTCCAATTCAATTTCAAAACCACTCTCTTGGTCAATGACCGTATATTTCTTTCTGCAGTTTTGTTTGCAGGCTCCACGATTTGCTGATGAGTTGTGTGAATGTAGGCTCAAATAACACTTTCCTGAAACGGCCATACAAAGTGCCCCATGACCAAAAATCTCTACCTCAACTAATCTTCCACTTGGCCCGCGCACATCATCGCGCTCAATTTGCTCAACGATCTTTTTGACCTGACGAAGACTAAGCTCACGACTCATCACCATGGTATCGGCGAACATGGCATAAAACTTAACCGTCTCAATATTGGTGATGTTGATTTGGGTCGATATGTGGATTTCCATGCCGATTTGCCGCGCATAGGCGATCACAGCCTGGTCCATGACGATGACCGCAGTAATCCCAGCACTTTTTGCTGCGTCCAATAAGGTCTTGATTATGGATAAATCATGATCGTAAATAATGGTATTCAAAGTCAAATAAGTGCGCACTTTTTTCGCTGCACAACGCTTTACAATTTCTGGTAGATCCTCAATTGTAAAATTTATACTCGCACGTGCGCGCATGTTAAGTTGATCAACTCCAAAATAAACTGAATCCGCTCCATTCTCAATTGCCGCCTGCAACGATTCAAAATTCCCTGCAGGTGCCATCAATTCTATAGTCCCATTTTCCGTCATAGCCTTAGCCTTATTTTCGGCAAAGGTAGTAATTGCCTGAAATTAATAAGATAAAAATCTGGGCGGCTGTAGCCGCCCAGATTAGTGTCAAGGTTACAACATGAGCAAAGTGTGGCAATGCACCTCTGTAGCATAACGTCTTTGACCCTCTTGATCATCCCAAAATCGGGTAACGAGTTTGCCTTCCAGAGCCACTTCTTTGCCTTTGCCCAAATAAAGCTCTATTAGTTCGGCGGTTTTTCCCCAAGCAATCACATGGTGCCACTGAGTGTCTGTCATGCGCTCCCCTTTATTGTTTTTGTAACTCTCATTGGTTGCCATAGAAAACTTCGCGAGTTTTCGGCCAGAGGCTACGGTTACAATTTCTGGGTCATTGCCCAAATTTCCGATCAACTGTACTTTGTTTCTTAACGTACTCATAATTCTAATTTTTAAATATTAAACAGTTAATAATGCCTGCCAATAGACAGATTGACCTTGCAAACATCGCAGAGTAAATTCATTACCTGAGGCATTTAAACGTTTAATTTCGAGAGGGGTTGGTTGAATTTATAAATTCATAGACGGGCATTTTTTGTATCTTCAAGGGCGTTATCCATAGATTTACCCTTACAGCGAATTAATTATTTCTGAGATCATGAGTCATTATCATTTAGACACTGCAGAATCGTACAAAAAGGCCTATCAAGAAAGTTTAGAGAATCCTGAAGCGTTTTGGGCGGGCATTGCCAAAGACAACTTTTTATGGCAAAAACCATGGGATAAAACTTTTGATTGGGATCAAAAAAATACAGAAGTCAAATGGTTTGCAGGAGGCAAACTCAATATTACAGAAAACCTGCTCGACCGTCATTTAGTACACAATGGTGATAAAACCGCCATAATTTTTGAGCCCAATGATCTAGACGAAAGCCCTCAAAAAATAAGTTATTCCGATCTTGCCAAGTCCGTCAATAAGATGGCTAATGTTCTAAAAGATCAAGGGGTGGGCAAAGGGGATCGCGTCTGTATCTATCTCCCAATGATTCCTGAATTAGCCATAGCTGTTCTGGCTTGTGCCCGTATTGGCGCGATACATTCAGTCGTGTTTGCGGGCTTCTCATCAACTGCTCTTGCGGCAAGAATTAATGACTGTGATTGTACTTTGGTCATCACCAGCGACGGGGGCTTTCGAGGGGCCAAAACCATAGACCTAAAAAACATAGTCGACCAGGCTCTTGAGGATTGCCCTGGGATTCAAAAAACTTTAGTTGTCGCCCGCACCAATCAAAAAATCAATATGGTCCCTGGCAGAGATTTTTGGCTAAAGCCCCTTTTTGATCAGGCCAGCGATCATTGTCCTCCGACAATAATGGATGCCGAAGACCCTTTGTTTATTCTTTATACCTCGGGTTCTACTGGAAAGCCTAAAGGCATGGTCCACACTTGTGGGGGCTATATGGTATACACGGCCTATACCTTTAAAAATGTATTTCAATACACCGAGCAGGATATCTACTGGTGTTCTGCCGATATTGGGTGGATAACTGGTCACAGCTATATCCTCTATGGGCCCTTGGCCAATGGCGCTACGACGGTGATGTTTGAAGGCGTGCCTTCTTATCCGGACTTTGGTCGCTTTTGGGCCATAATTGAAAAATATAAGATTACACAATTTTATACCGCACCAACGGCCATTAGGGCATTAGCTAAAGAATCATTGGATTTTGTGACCCCATATGATTTATCGAGCTTAAAAGTTTTAGGAACTGTCGGAGAGCCCATAAATGAAGAGGCATGGCAATGGTATTTTAATCATATAGGTCAGGGCAAAGTCCCTATTGTAGACACTTGGTGGCAAACGGAAACAGGAGGCGTAATGATTGCGCCGCTGCCTGGAATCACCCGAGCCATTCCAACCTATGCTACCTTGCCCTTGCCCGGTATTCAGCCTGTGTTGCTGGACGAGCAAGGTAACGAAATTAAGACCCCAGAAGGCTCAGGACTATTGTTTATCAAACATCCATGGCCGTCAATAGCGCGCACCATATGGGGTGATCACCAACGATATGTACAGACATATTTTGGCGCACAAAAGGATAAATATATGACCGGCGATGGCGCTACGCGAGATGCCCAAGGCAATTACCGTATTACTGGACGAGTCGATGACGTCATCATTGTTTCTGGACACAATCTCGGCACAGCCCCAATCGAAGATGCTATTAATGAGCATGAATTAGTCGCCGAAAGTGCGGTCATCGGAGTTCCGCACCCCATTAAAGGCAATAGTCTATTCGGTTTTATCATTCTCAAAAATAGTTTTGAAAATGAAGTGTCTTTAAAAAATCAAATTAATCAATCCATTGTCCAGCATATTGGGCCCATCGCAAAACTAGACGAAATGGTTTTTACCCCGGGGCTCCCTAAAACCCGAAGCGGCAAGATTATGCGAAGAATTTTACGCAACATTGCTCAAAAGAATTTTGACGCACTAGGAGACACCAGCACCCTACTTAATCCAGAAATTGTCAAGGACCTTATCGCAATGATGCAAAAAAAATAGCTCATGGGATTTTAAGGTATGGTTTTTGTGACAGGGTAACTCGTGCTAATTCAACCCTAATCACAAAGATTATATAATGCGTCAAGCCCTTTTTACACTGAGCCTTTTTTGCTTTTATTCCACGCTGGCTCAGCCACTAAACGATAATGATCATACTCCTGAAGTTCATTTGTTTCAGGCCACTGTAATAGATACGATAAATAAGTATCATTGGACCGAACTCGACAGTTCCGACACAGAACTAGAGCAAGTCGTTATCTCCGCAACGAAGTGGCGTCAATCCCGCGATAAAAGTCCGCTAAAGGTTATTAGTCTCAAGTCCTCAGATATTGTCTTGCAAAACCCACAGACTGCCGCTGATCTATTAGGCAATTCGGGCGCTGTTTTTGTTCAAAAAAGCCAACAAGGTGGGGGTAGTCCTATGATTCGCGGCTTTGCTGCCAATCGATTGATCTATACCGTAGACGGTGTGCGGATGAACACCGCTATTTTTAGAGGGGGCAATCTTCAAAATGTCATTTCTCTAGATGCGCTTTCCATGGAAAGCG
>RFXU01000007.1 GCA_009921505.1 Flavobacteriaceae bacterium | reverse complement strand
GGAAATTCTTTTTTGGTCGGAGTGTCGGATTCGCCTGATCCAACTGGAGCATATAATGTTTACCAGTTTAATTTGGATGCTTTTCCGGATTACCCGCATTATAGTGTATGGCATGATGGTTATTATGTAACCGCCAATAAATTTTCAGGCAATACGACATATGTTATGGACCGTGCGGCAATGATCGCTGGGGACCCGAATCCTGCCATTGTTGGTTTTAATCTGCCTGGTGTGGTCAATAATAACAATACAGTTTTTAGCCCTGAGCCAGCAAACTTAACTGGTGTTGATTTTCCTCCAGGAGCGCCGGGTTATATTGTCTATCTCCAAGACGATGGATGGGGTGGAGGAATTGCCAATGACCATTTGAAAGTTTGGGAGATTAGCATGGACTGGAATAATCCGTCGAACTCTAGTATTTCGCAGCCTTTTGAAATTCCTACAGATCCTTTTGATTCGGTATTTGCGCCGTTTGGGACCGGTGATGTAGCACAACCCGGGACCAATCAAAAAATAGATATGATTGGGGGAATTATTTCTTATGCTGCAAACTATCGCAGCTTCGGCGGTCATAATTCTTGGGTCATTACCTTCAATGTAGATGTAGATGGTAACGATACTTCAGGGATTCGCTGGGTCGAATTACGCAATTCAGGAACTGGCCCTTGGTCTTTATACCAAGAGGGAACCTATGCGCCTGCTGATGGGCACAGTCGTTTTATGGGCAGCGCTGCAATGGATGCTGCGGGAAATATTGGTATGGGCTTTAATATTGCCAGCGCCACATTGCCTGCAGGAATTAAATATACTGGTCGATATGATGGAGATCCACTCGGACAGATGACTGTAGCTGAGGCGTCAATCGTCGAAGGAATTGGCGTGCAGACGTTTTCCAATCGTTTTGGAGATTATTCTCATTTGACCATGGATCCTGATAACTTCACCTTCTGGCACACTGCAGAATATTTTACGGCAAATAATGCTTGGCGTTCACGTGTTGCTGCATTTACTTTGTCTAGTGGTTTTAACGCCGATATTGGAGTAAGTAATATCAGTCAGCCTAATAATGGATTGTTAACGGCAAATGAGACCGTTGAGGTCTCTATTCGCAACTTTGGACTTAGTGCCCAAAGTAATTTTCCAGTAGAACTCTATCTAGACGGTAATTTAATGGCGACAGAAACATTCACAGGTACATTGAACTCTAATGAAGCCTTGCCTTTTACATTTAACCAAACGGTGGATTTATCAACCTCGGGGCAGACTTATATTTTGGAGGCCAAAACCAATCTCACAGGAGATGAGTTTTCAGCCAACGATGATTACATCAAACAGGTGCGTCATCTTTTGGCCAACGATGTTGGTGTGGCTGAGATTACAGCACCGAGCTCGGGGTCAGGTCTCGGTTTTGAGACTTTGACAGTGACCTTAGAAAATTTTGGCGCATTGACACAAACCAATTTTGACGTGACCTACACGGTCAATGGTGGTGCTCCGGTAACAGAGACTTTTACAGGGACTTTGGATAGTGAGCAAAGCGTGAATTTTAGCTTTACACAACAACTTGATCTGACGGCTTTAGGACCTTATGAAATAACGGTTTCTACCGCGCTAAGTGGCGATCAAGACTCAACTAATGATAGTGTGAGTACAACGGTGACTAATTTGCTTTGTCAGCCTAACTTAAATTGCTCTTTTGGTGATGGATTCCAATTGTTTGCCGTCAATGAAATCAATAATCCTTCGGGTTGTGAAGGGTATGGAGATTTTACAGCTCAAGTGGCTAACTTTGATCAAGATGCGATCTACGATCTTACAGTAACCACGGGTTATGGCGATCAATACGTGACCGTCTGGATTGATTTCAATGATGACTTTAACTTTACTGCAGATGAAAAAGTAGTCAATAATTATGTAGTGGCACCAGGTCAAGCTGGGGGGTCTTACACAGAAACCATGGCGTTAACCATTCCCGCAGGGGCTAATCCTGGGACACACTTAATGCGTGCCAAAACCAATTGGCAAGCTGAGGTCCCGGAGAATGCTTGCGAGGAAACCACATATGGAGAAACTGAGGACTATACGGCAAATATTGGAGGTCTAGACAGTAATGACTACGTGTTTTCTGCGGCAGAATTATTGGTCCGAGAATCAGATAATGATCAGTTTGATATCGAATTGCGCACCCAATATCAAGGCCCATTATACTTTGCTTTATACAATGTACTTGGTCAACAGTTGAAATTTAAAACCTTGGCACAGTCAGGTCCTGATTTGTATCAAATCAAATTAGACATGGCGCAAGCGGCTTCAGGGGTGTATATCGTGAAGTTATCAGGGCCTGAACTAAAAACATATCAATCGGCTAAGTTGATTGTACGTTAATTATAGATTAAAATGACGGGCTAAACTTATTTATTCATTGGCCCAAAAAATAAAAGCAGCCCCAATTTTGGGGCTGCTTTTATTTTCTTTTCAAACGGGCCATAAAAAACCCATCGTATCCCGTAACACTCGGGAGTAAGGATTCTTGGGCTTCTAGTGAAAAATTTTCTCCTTCTTCACTTTTTAGAAAAGCCTGTATTTGCAGTTGATTTTCTTGGGGTAAAATGGAACAGGTGGCGTAAACTAAGGTGCCACCAGGCTTAACCATCGATGAATAGTCGTTTAAAATTTCCTTTTGAACCTGTGTGATCTCCGTCAAAAATTCTGGAGTGAGTTTCCATTTGGCATCCGGATTTCGCTTTAAAACACCAATGCCTGTACAAGGAGCATCAATCAACACGGCGTCTGCCTTTTGGTATAACTTTTTAATGGTTTTGCGCGATTCAATGAGTCGCGTTTCAATATTGTGTGCCCCACTTCTTCTGGCCCGACGTTTGAGTTCTTCTAACTTCTTTGGAAAAATATCTAAAGCAATAATTTGTCCTTTATTCTCCATGAGTGCCGCCATATGAAGGGACTTGCCGCCTGCACCGGCACAAGCGTCTATCACGCGCATGCCTGGCTTTGGTTTGACCCAATGCCCCACGCGTTGTGAATTAAGGTCTTGGACCTCAAAAAGTCCTGCTTGAAATTCTTCGGTAGTAAAGACATTATCCCTTTGTTTGAGAACTAAACCTTCAGGAGTTTGCTTGGCCGCTTCTGTTTCTATCCCATTGGCCGCTAAAGAACTGGCCAAATCTTTGCGTGTTCCCTTAAGGGTATTGCAACGTAAGACCACCTCAGCTTGTTGATTTAATGCCTTTAATTCAGCAGACCACTGTTCTTTGCCAAAGGCTTCAAGGCCGACCTCATCCAACCAGTCTGGAATTGATTCTCTGAGCACGCGTACTTTGGAAAGGGTATCAAAACGACCTTTTATTTTTCTGGTAGGCACCCCTTCAAATTGAGGCCAATCAGGCAATTTTATTCCGCGCAGCGTAGCCCAAACCACAAATAGTCTGAATAAATTATCACGATCAAAAGGTTCTTTTACTTCGGCAATTTCTTGATATAATCGCTTCCATCGGACAATGTCGTAAGTGGTCTCTGCGATAAAACTGCGATCTCTTGAGCCCCAACGTTTGTCTCTTTTTAAAGTGCCGCGCAAGACCTTGTCAGCAGCTTTTTGTTCATTAAAAATACCGTGTAAACTATCTATGGTGGCAAAAACCAAGTTTCGATGCAATCGCATATATTGAATTATTGGGGGTCAAAGGTACTATTCTTTATTTCATTAATTAACTTTATGATCCATTCGTTTTTTGCCCAGAATTAAGGTCATGACCATCAAGGCTTATAAAATTGAAAATAAATTCATTTAAGATGAAAATACTATCGTGTGTTAAAACCATATTGTTTCTAATATTCTCCATTTTCTTCATGTCATGCGATCAGCCTCGATATTTTGAGCGGGTAGAAGTGACGCTGTTATTTGACGAAGAGCTCAGTATACGCGCGGTAGAAGTAGTCAGTGAAAATGAGGTCTGGTTTGCGGCAAATAAAGGTCGGGTAGGGGTGTATAACGGCCAAGATATGGCACAAGTCGTGTTGCGTCATCAAGATAGTCTTTTGCATTTTCGATCGATTGCCCATAATGGATCACACGCGTTTGCCCTCACCATCGATCGTCCGGCATTATTGTATCGCTTAACTTTTGATGGCCGACAAATCACAGCTGCGGATTTAGTTTATACAGAAGATGCTCCCGGAGTTTTTTACGATGCGATTGGTTTTTGGAATGCCAATGAAGGTATCGCAGTGGGGGATCCCATAGAGGGGTGCCTTTCTGTGCTCATTACAAGAGATGCCGGAAAAAGTTGGCAAAAGCTCAGTTGTGCTGACCTTCCCCCGGTTATTGAAGGGGAAGCCCTTTTTGCGGCCAGTAATGGTTCCATAGCTATTGAGGGTGAACAGGCATTAATCGGCACGGGTGGAGCAGCGGCAAGAATTTTTAAAACGAGCGACAAAGGAAAAACTTGGTCTGTAGTCCAAACTCCAATTATTCAGGGCGACGCTATGCAAGGAATATTTTCAGTAGCCAGTTATGACTCAGACACCGCCATAATTTATGGTGGTGATTGGGCTGATCAAGAGAACAATGAGAACAATAAGGCACTGTCTATTGATGGAGGCCTGAATTGGGAATTATTAGCGCCCGCTGAGGGTCCAGGATACCGCTCTTGTGTTCGATTTGTTCCCGAATCCAAAGGGCAAACTTTAGTGGCGGGAGGATCAAAGGGCATATCCATAAGTTATGATCGCGGCGATTCTTGGACCCAGCTGTCGGATATACCCCTTTATACCCTGAGATTTTCAAATGACACCATAGCTTATGGCGGTGGGGCCGGCAAGTTTGTGCGTCTAAGGTTTAATTAGCCTGGGGTTTAATTAGTCTTAGTTTATTCAAGACTAACTGATCCTTTATTGTCTCTCTGGTCTATCCGGTCTCTCTGATCTTTGGCCACGTCCTCTTTTTTTGATTCTTTCGATAATCCTGTGTTTAAAGCGTTCTTCACTCACATGAAGTTTAAGGAGTTGTTTTGGGCTGATTACCTTGCGTAACGCCTCTTGCATTTGGTTGATTAATCTTTGTTCATTTTCTTTGTGCTCGGCTAAAAGCCTCAATGTTGCCTCAACCTTTTCATCAGTCCACTTATCGACATCTTGAGGTTTTGCATCCTTCAAAATCTCACCCAATTCGCGTCGTGATTCCGTAATTTGATCATTAAATTGATTGTAGATTGGCCAAAAACTTTGTGCTTGTTCAGGACTTAGTGATAATGCTTGGGTAATGATTCCTGTTTTTAGGGCCATTAATTGTTCCCCTTGCATTTCACCTCGATCTGGGCCTTGGCCAAAAATAAATGTGGTACTTAAAATACTTAAAGTCAGAAAAATAAAATGTTTGCTTTTCATTTGTTATGGTTTTAATTCATTAATTGAAATTCTGTGAATAAATAGGCCTGTTCTAGAGCTTCCTCTTCCCATTCATCCCATTCAATGGCCTCATTATAAAGGAATTCATAATCTTCTTGATCGAGAGTAGCCAGGAGTTCAGTTTCATTTAATGAAACAAGAGTATAGGGGTTGAGTTCCTCTACAATGAGTTCCACAGCCATGTCTGAGGCTACATTTACACTTGAAGACTCATTGAGTTGATATACATGCCAAACAAGCAGTAAACTAGCGGCTGCGGCAATATAGGGCCACCAAAGGAACTTGACTTTTCCTTTTGAAAATTCTGAATTGGACTCGGATTGCAATTGTTGAAATATTCGAGCTTCTACGGATTCAAAATAATGTTCCGGGACATTTAGACCGTGATCTTTGAATTTATTGTTATTTGATTTTTTTTTCATGTATTCCATGGTGCTCACTGCATTGTTCTTATTTTGACTCTCATAGGATCAAAAGGTTTTATCCTTAAAATGAATTTTTATTTTTTTCTGGGCCAAATGGTAACTGCTTTTAACCCCACCAATACTTAAATCAAGAATTTTTGCTATCTCTTTGAATTTCATTTCTTGGAGATAACGCATGCTAAAAATATTTCGTTGCTGTTCTGGGAGTTGACTCATCGCATGCACCAATGTTTGTTCCACTTGGTCAGGATTAAAATATGGATCGGCGATGAGTCGTTTCTCGAGATTAGAAATCAAGGGGCTATCCAAGGACATTCCTTGAATTTTTTTCATTTTTTGCACATAAGACAAAGCTTCATTTGTGGCAATCCGAAAAATCCAAGTGTAGAGCTTACTCTTTTGTTTAAAAGCATGAATATTTCTATATACCTTGACAAAAGTGTTTTGTAAAACATCATCGGCATCTTCATGAATCAAAACGATCCCTCTAATGTGCCAATACAAGGGCTCTTTATATTGATTGATGAGCGCCTTGAATGCCTTTTCCCGAGTACTCGGATGGAGCAAATGCGCGACAAACTCACTTTCTGAATATTCACTCATATTTAGATGGCCTAAAGAAGGTTGATTGTTAGACCTTTTAGTCCATTAAAGGTTTAACGTCGCTTTTAATTAATCGGTATGTCTGCACGGATCTCGAATGAACGTACGAACCCTTAAATCAAGTCGTATTTCATAAAAAAGCATGCATTTCATCGATTAAATGCAGTTTTTTGGGATAAAATGCATAAAAAATTTGGAGCGTATGAATTAATTCGTATCTTTGAAGTGTAATTAATTGAATCGCTAGCCCCAAGGTGGTTCAAGAAACAGAAAGAAGCGAAGCCCCAATCGCTTCTTTTTTTATTGGAAAGACTGCATCTTCACCAGATTGTGATAGATGCCTTTGGAATGGAGTAATTCTTCGTGCTTACCTTGCTCTACAATTTTACCCTTTGACATGACCACAATCAGATCTGCCTTTTGAATGGTAGAGAGTCTATGGGCAATGACGACTGAAGTTCTGTGCTTCATCATTTTGTCTAACGCATCTTGAACAAGACGTTCACTTTCTGTATCGAGAGCAGAGGTAGCCTCATCCAAAATCATGATTGGGGGGTTCTTTAATACGGCTCTGGCTATACTGAGTCTTTGTTTTTGTCCTCCACTGAGCTTGTTGCCGCTGTCCCCAATATTTGTATGGAGTCCTTCTGGAAGTGCTAAAACAAATTCTTTGGCGTTGGCTACTTCCAGTGCTTCAAGAATTTCTTGTTCGGTTGCATCAGGCTTTGCGACAAGCATATTGCCAAACACCGTGTCGTTAAAGAGAATAGAATCTTGTGTGACGAGTCCCATAAGACCACGCAAATCTTTAATGCGCAAGTCCTTAATATCTTGACCATCCAGTTTAATCGAACCTTCTTGCACGTCATAAAATCGGGTCAATAAATTGGCTATGGTACTTTTGCCACTGCCACTTTGACCAACCAAAGCAACTGTTTGTCCTTTGGCTATATGAATACTGAGCTCATTGAGCACCCATTCCTTTTCGTAGCGAAAGCGAATATTGCACAATTCAATAGACTCGTTAAAATCGCGTTTTGCAATTGGATTTTCAGGTTCTTTGATGTTCGATTCTGTGGTTAAAACCTCCAGGACGCGTTCCGCTGCAGCATTTCCTTTCTTGACGCTATAACTGGCTTTACTTATGGCTTTGGCAGGTGTTAAAATATTGTAGGCGAGACCCATGTAAACAATAAAGGCCTCTGGGGCTAAGCTGTGCTCTACGAGAACCATGGAACCCCCGAACCAAAGTAAAATTGCGATGACTAAAATCCCTAAAAACTCACTGATCGGGACGGCCAAGCTTTGGCGATGCATGAGTTTGTTTGAAAATCTGAAAAACCGTCGCGTACTGGACTCAAACCGCTCTTGGAACTGTCCCTGAGCATTAAACCCTTTGATAATTTTTAGGCCGCCCAATGTCTCCTCGACAATCGACAGGAAAATACCTTGTTCTTTTTGGACGCGCCCACTTTTTTGCTTCAAACTTTTACCGATATAGGCAATGGCAAATCCGGATAGGGGAATAAAAATAAAAACAAAGAGGGTGAGTTTTGCGCTAATTAAGAGCATGGCGACAATGGTAAAAATGATCATCAATGGCTCTCGAACCAAAAGTTCTAATATCGATAGAAAGGAATGTTGAATTTCTAAGATGTCCGAGGAAATCCGAGCAATAGTATCTCCTTTTCGTTTTTCAGAGTAATAGGCGATTGGAAGCGCTACAGTTTTGCGGTAGACTTCATTACGCAAATCTTTTAAGACCCCATTTCTCAGAAATGTAATAAAATACATCGCTGTGTAACCAAATAAATTTTTCAATAAAAACGTACTGATCACTAAAGCAATCATCCATGATAAAGCATAGAGTTCTCCCTGCGTTTCAATTTGTTGGGTGATGTAGTAATTCATGAGGTCCTCACCATACTGCCCAATGTTACCTAAGCCCTGAAATTCCGGTTTACTCGATACTTTGGTCGCGTTTTGAAAGAGCACTTTGAGCATGGGCATCAAGGACACAAAGGCCAAAGTCCCAAACAGGGCATAAAAGACGTTGGCGATAATATTGAGCCACGCATAACCCATGTAAGGTTTGGCAAAGTGAATAATACTTCGGAAGTATTTCATTAAAGGAGGTTTAGGTCTTTTTTAATCGACTCAATCTGTAGAGACAATGCCGCTTTTGTTTCAGCCGTTACACTGATATAATATTTTATTTTAGGTTCTGTGCCACTGGGTCGCGCTGCAATTTTTGCCCCATTTTGAGTGTAAAAAATAAGCACATTGGAGGCGGGCAGATCGAGTGGGGATTCTTGACCACTGGTTAAATCTAATACCTTTTGACTTTGATAATCTTCTATTTTAATAACGGGACTTCCTGCTATGGTTTTTGGTGGCTCTTGCCGAAAGCCCGTCATGATTGCCTTTATTTCTTCAGCACCTTGTCTACCTTTTTTTACCTGAGAAATCAGCGCTTCTTCAAAATAGCCGTAACGCTCATAAATTTCTTGAAGATAATTCCAAACCGAGGAACCCTTGGCATTGAGATAGGCTGCAATCTCACAAATAAGTAAACTCGCAGTTACCGCATCTTTGTCTCGAACAAAATCTCCAACCATATATCCAAAACTTTCCTCGCCACCGCCTATAAAGTCTTGCTGTGGAAAATCTTTGACCATTTTTGCGATCCATTTAAAGCCCGTAAGGCCTTCTTTGTAATCTACACCAAAATCATCAGCAAGTAAACGCATCATCGGTGTGGATACGATAGTAGAGGCGATAAAACTCTTTTTGTTTTTTTGATCCTCACTTAAGCCATCGAGTAAAAAATAAGTTTTAATCACCATGGCTTGGTTCCCGTTGAGTAAAGTCAAATCTCCATGGTTATTACGAACGGCAATTCCGAGTCGATCACAATCAGGATCAGTCCCAATGACCAGGTCAGCACCAAATTCACGAGCCTGGTCCATGGCCATTTGAAGGGCTTGGGGTTCTTCAGGATTCGGGGAACTTACCGTAGGAAAGTTGCCATCCGGTGTGGCTTGTTCCTTTACAATATGCACTTGGTCAAAGCCCGCTGCTGCCAAAACAGGAGGAACCATGGTTACTGAGGTTCCATGAAGTGGCGTAAATACAACACGTAAATCCTTTCGGTTTTGCTCTGTTGCTTTTTTTGGAACGGCGCTTAATGAGGCCTGTATAAAGGCATTATCAACCTCATGATCAATACGCTCAATTAGGTCGTGATTTGGATTAAAATGAATATCCTGATAATCCAAAGCATTAATTTCAGTAATTATGGCGCTGTCTTGAGGTGGAACAAGTTGACCACCATCTTGCCAATATACCTTATAACCATTGTACTCCGGTGGATTGTGCGAGGCCGTAAGTACGATACCACAATGACAATTTAAATACCGCACCGCAAAAGAAAGTTCTGGTGTAGGCCGTAATGAAGAAAATAATTTAACATGGATTCCATTGGCTGAAAAAACTTCAGCAACGGTTTGCGCTAAGGTATCGCTATCATGACGGCAATCATAGGCGATGACCACGCGAAGCGATTTCTTAGCAAATTCCTCGGCAAATACTGTTTTCAAATAATTACTGAGTCCTTGAGTGGCTTTACCCAAAGTATATTTATTGATTCTGTTATCTCCAACGCCCATGATCCCCCGCATTCCTCCGGTTCCAAAGGCCAGTGAGGTATAAAAGGCATCCTCGAGGGCTTCCTTTGGCCCACCAATAAGTTTTTGAATAGCGGACTGAGTATTTTGATCAAAATGGGGTTTTAACCAGTTTTGAGCCTTTAATAAAAAGGGGTCTATATTCAATGACATGAGTTTAAAATAGCGATAAACAGAGCAAAAATAGGGAATATCCCGCCATTTACTCGAGGTTTAAGGATTCTTTAATACGATAGTTTGGTGTAGATTGTTTACTCCGTAAAATGAGTTCCCCCAGAAATCCTGCAATAAAAAATTGTCCTCCTAAAATCATCGCCGTAAGCGCAATATAAAATTGTGGCCGCTCAGTAATGAGCCGTCCTGTAGGATTGAGGATTAATTTATCGATACCCAAATAAGCCGCAAATAAAAATCCAAGAGCTAACATCAAGGCACCCCAGGCTCCAAATAAGTGCATGGGCCTCTTGCCAAAGCGAGAAATAAAGGATATCGTAATCAAGTCCAAAAAGCCGCGCAAAAAACGCTCAGAGCCAAATTTAGTATGGCCGAATTTACGGGCTTGGTGTTGGACCACACGTTCTCCGATATTTTTAAAACCTGCATTACTGGCAAGCACGGGAATATATCGATGCATTTCTCCAGTCACTTCAATGGCTTGAACCACTTCTGCTTTATAAGCCTTAAGACCACAATTAAAGTCATTTAAGGCTACTCCTGAGGTTTTTCGCGCTGCAAAATTAAAGAGTTTTGAGGGCAGGTTTTTGCCGAAATAAGAGTCATAACGCTTTTTCTTCCAGCCAGAAACCATATCGTACCCTTGCGAGCGCAACATTTCAATCAGGTGGGGGATTTCTTCAGGATTGTCTTGCAAGTCTGCGTCCATGGTGACCACATATTGCCCTTGAGCTCTTGCGAATCCTGCATGCAATGCCTGTGATTTTCCAAAGTTTTTTAGAAACCTTAAACCCTTAACGCGTTTATCTTGAGAAGCCAATAGGTTAATGATCTCCCAAGAATTATCCTGGCTTCCATCATCAATAAAAATCAATTCATAATCTTTAATCACCCCATCAAGCGACTTGGTGATCCACTGATGCAATTCGCTCAGGGATTCAGCTTCGTTCAGCAAAGGGATGACTATAGAGAGTTCCATGATTTAATGGTTCAGGCGAGAAATCAACACGAAGTTAATCGATTGCAGCGGGGTCTTTTTTCTTAAAAATAAGGCCGACTAAAAGACCAATGACTGCGTGAAAAATAAGTAGAGAGGCATAAGACTTTGCCTGATTCACTATAGAGAAATTATCTTTTGTGGCTAATTCAGCCATGGCTTTGTCAATTTCTGCTTGCGGTGCACCGAATTTAACCATGTATTCTTGAGCCAATTCCATACTGCGCTCATTAAGATATTGCGCCAATTCAGGATCGACAATAGTAAAAATAAGGATGCCCACTAACGTACTAATGGCTAAACCAACGGCACAGGTAATGAAATACGATGAAAATGCTTCTTTAAAACTCATGTATCCGCCTTGGATGCCTTTAGATTTGGCTGTTGAGATAATGCCCATAACCACAACAAGTAGAAGGCTTAAGATTCCCACCCACCATTTGGTGAAGAGTTCCGTATCAAAGGCATACATAATAGTGGTGCTCAAGGCGAGCATGAGTCCTAGAATTACACCATGATTGATCGCATTTTTTTTAGGGGTAAGTGCTTCTGACATTTTATTAAATTTAAAGGTTTGGTTTGTACCACAAATGTACTAAAACGAAACGGCTTTTTTTCTAGAAAAAATCGCTCAAACTATTGCTGAATTGCAATTTATCATTAAATTTGCCCCCGCTTAGACGGCGAAAGCTAATGTTTGCCGTGAGAGTTTATCAAATAAGAAGTATCATGAAAAAGGGAATTCATCCAGAAAATTACAGATTAGTTGCATTTAAGGATATGTCTAATGAGGACGTGTTTTTAACAAAATCTACCGCCGATACTAAAGAGACTTTAGAGGTTGACGGTGTTGAATACCCACTCGTAAAGTTGGAGATTTCTCGCAGCTCACACCCATATTATACTGGGAAACACAAATTGGTTGATACTGCTGGTCGTATTGACAAATTCAAAAACAAATACTCAAAATTCAAAAAATAATATTTTTGAATCATCCATAGTAAAGCCTTCGAAAGAAGGCTTTTTTTATTCCTATATTTGTGATTGATGGACCTACATAGGTCATGATTACCCTTTAATCCTTAATCTTTAGTATTATGAATTTGGTGTTTTTTGACCCCGCCCAAAGTTCAGGTTTACTGCCGCTGACCTATACAAGACCTGTTGCTGAGCTGAGAATTGGTGGATTGACTATTTCTGAGAAATGGAACAAACGCTTTAGTATAGAAGGTTCATGGCTAACAAAGGAATATCTTCAGCCGATTTACCCCTTTAGGTTTACCACCGATAATACATTTATTAATGGGGCAGTGCTCCCTAATGACGCTCTTGTTTCTAAGATCGATCAATTAGAATTAGGCCACGGTTTGCGTGACAAAAATGGAACAATCGCGTGGCGTTCAGGGCAATGGTGTTCAGATTTAATGCCAGAGGAAATTACCTGGCATGAGTTTGAATCTTCAGCAACTCGAATCCACAATAGCTATGATATATTCACATTGAACGCCCAGGAAATACAGGCTGATTTTGACCTGGTGACGCGCTCTGCGATTTCCGCGCCTATACCCTCATGGGTTCAATGTAATGAGCCAGCTAAGGTTTTTGTGGCTGATCAAGCACAACTGGAGCATTGTACATTAAACACCGCTGAGGGCCCGATTTATATCGGCTCAGAAGCCCAAATAATGGAGGGTGCTATGTTAAGAGGGCCTTTATTTGTTGGAGATAATGCGGTGATTAAAATGGGAGCCAAGATTTATGGCGGGACTACTATAGGACCTTATTGTAAGGCAGGAGGGGAGATCAGTAATTCTGTTATGATGGGTTATAGTAACAAAGGTCACGATGGATTTTTGGGTAATTCTGTTTTGGGTTTTTGGTGTAATCTGGGTGCGGACACCAATACCTCCAATTTGAAAAACAACTACGATGAGGTACGCTTGTGGGATTATGCCAGTGAGCGTTTTGCCCATACCGGCTTACAGTTTTGTGGCTTAATCATGGGTGATCACAGCAAATGCGCCATCAATACTGCTTTTAACACGGGTACTGTGGTCGGTGTGAGCGCCAATGTTTTTGGCGCTGGGTTTCCCAAAAATTTTATTCCGAGTTTTAGTTGGGGTGGTGCAGGGAGTATGACCACCTATAGTTTGAATAAAGCCGTGGAAACCGCAAAACGCGTGATGCTTCGCAGGGGAATTGAGTGGACTGCGCAAGATCAGGGCGTATTTGAAGCCATTTTTGAGACTTCAAAATCCTGGAGGCGGGACTAATTTTTGGGAATTAACTTTTTTGTGTGTTTTAAAAAAAGAAAGTTCTGTGCATTAATTCCTAAACCTTCCACGTTTTTTCGAACAAACCGTATGGCCATATCGTAATACAAAGGCACAACTGGGGCCTGATCCATGATTTGCTCATCCATTTTGCGATAAATTGCCCAACGAAGACTGTCTTGTTGTTCGGTCAATGCTTTTTGGTAGAGGCTGTCAATTTCGGGTTTGAAAAAGTGCGTATAATTGGGACCATTTGGCGTAAAATTTTGACTGATAAATAGAGAAAGATAGTTTTCTGCATCAGGGTAATCCGCCACCCAGCTGGCTCTAAAAAGCTCCAAACCTCCGGTATTTTTAAGTTGGCGAAGTGTGGAAGGAGGAAGCACGTCAATATGGACTGTGATTCCAATTTTATCCAGTTCCGTTTGCATGTATTCGCAGAGATCCAAATATTGGCTGTTCGTGCTCAAGCTCAGCTCAGGTCTTATTCCAGGATTAAGGCCTTTAAATGAATCTACCAATTTTTTGGCCTTACTCATATCATAAGGATAAATCGCTGTGCTTCCCGAACCTTTAAGTCCTTTTGGAATAAATCCTTTATCAGCCGAAAACCCTATACCATTGCGTAAATAAGTGATCATTTTTTTCCGATCAATGCCGTAGTTCACGGCTTGTCTAATCAGTTTAGATTGTATGGCGGCACCCTGTTTCTCTAAGTTAAAACCGACATATTCCGTATTTAAAAATGGGGCCTTGAGCATGTAGGCTATTTTGGCATAGTCGGGACTCAAACTGCCTTGTGGGGTTAAAAGAGCGTCCTTATAGGATTGATCAATACCAGAGATGAAGTCTAGATTACCTTGGGTAAATTCTAAAAATTCACTTTGTTTATCGGGCAAAAAACTAATGGCGACCGCTTCGAGATACGGTAAGTGTTGTCCCTTTTCATCATATTCAAAATAAAGAGGATTGCGCCTGAGCACTAATTTTGTGTTTTCAATCCATAATTTAAACGTAAAGGGTCCCGTGCCTATTGGGTTTTTGCGGAAATCCTTCCCAAAATACGCTACTGCCTCGTGGGGCACTACAGAGCAATAGCGCATGGCCAGTATGCCCAGAAAAGGAGGAAAGGCTTGTTTGAGTTTGATCGAGAGTGTACTGTCGTTTGACGCCCAGTAATGATCCACCTGCTGTAAAACCCAGCTGCCAGGCGCCGCCAAATTATCATCCTTAAGTCGATCAAAACTATAAACAAAGTCAGCCGCAGTTACCGTCCTGCTTCGTTTTGGTCCAAAGAGGTCATGCTGATGGAAGTACACACTATCCCTTAAAATGAAAGTGTACGTGAGGCTGCTGTCATTATAGGTCCAATGTTTAGCCAAATCAGGCTTGATATTTAATGAGTCGTCTAGTTGAACGAGTCCATTAAACAATTGGTTGGTGGGCCAAATGTTTTGCGGATTTCGGGCAAAAGCAGGATCGAGCGAACTGATATTGCCTGATTCATTATATCTAAAAATCGTGTCAGGATCACGCTGATCGAATTCGGAATTGCAAGAAAACAAGATCAAGGTCAAAAATAGACCCAAAGAAAGTCGCCAAAGAGCAGTCAAAGTGGTGTCAAAAGACCCTCTTGAGTCAATGGGAAACCCGTAGCCAGAGGCCTGGGGGTCTTTTTGATTATTATGTCGTATTTTTGCCTGCACTTGTGCTAAAATACGAGAATGAACGCTACCAAAAAAGTCGCTTTTTACACTCTGGGTTGTAAACTCAATTTTAGTGAGACCTCCACCATCGCCCGCGATCTCACCCAAGAGGGTTTCGATCGCGTCCCATTTGAAAATTTTGCGGACATCTACGTGATCAATACCTGCAGCGTTACAGAAAATGCAGATCAACGTTTTAAAACCATTGTCAAAAAGGCCCTTAAAAACAATCCTAATGCCTTTCTTATTGCCATTGGGTGTTATGCCCAATTGAGACCAGAGGAATTGGCAGAGGTAGACGGCGTAGATTTAGTGCTTGGGGCCTCTGAAAAGTTTAATATTTCAGCTTATCTCAACGAATTATTCAATGATGGAACTGCCAGGGCCAAGAAGGCAGAAATTCATTCTTGTGCTATTGAGGATGTTGACACTTACGTGAGTTCTTATGCCATAGGGGACCGCACAAGAGCCTTTTTAAAAGTTCAAGACGGATGTGATTACAAGTGCTCTTATTGCACTATTCCCATGGCGCGCGGAATTTCCCGCTCGGACAAACTGGAAAATGTCTTGCGGCAAGCTCATGAGATAGCCCAAAGAGGCATTAAAGAAATTGTTTTAACCGGAGTCAATATTGGTGATTATGGCAAAGGCGAGTTCGGCAATAAAAAACACGAACACACTTTTTTAGAATTAATTCAGGCTTTGAACGGTGTTGAGGGCGTGGACCGGGTAAGAATTTCATCCATTGAACCTAACTTGCTTAGCCCTGAGATTATTGATTTTGTCGCTCATTCAGATAATTTCGTGCCGCATTTTCATGTGCCACTTCAAAGTGGGAGCAACATTATTTTGGCCAAAATGCAACGGCGTTATAAACGCGAACTCTATACGGATCGTGTGGCCCAAATCAAAGCGGTAATGCCCCAGGCCTGCATCGGGGTGGATGTCATTGTTGGGTTCCCTGGAGAGACCGAGGCACTGTTTTTAGAGACGTACAACTTTTTAAATGATTTGGACGTCAGTTATCTTCACGTATTTACCTATTCAGAACGTCCCGGTACTAAGGCGGCTGAACACTCAGAAGTAGTCCCTGCCAAGGTCCGCCAAAAGCGCAGTAAAATGTTACGCGGTCTTTCGGTTAAAAAGAGACGAGCCTTTTACAGCAGTCAGCTCGGCAGCAGGCAAACCGTCCTTTTTGAAGGGGAAAACAAAAAAGGCTACATTCATGGCTTTACCCCAAATTATGTCAAAGTTAAAACGCCGTGGAATCCTGATTTAGTGAATACCTTGCATCAGGTCGTCCTGCGTGATATTGATCACGATGGATTGGTTCGTTTTGATTGGGTTGATCCTCTGACAGCAGCTGACTCCAGTTCAAGTGCTCAGACGAACAATATACCAGAAACCATGAATTTCTAGATGTTCATTCCGATCGGGAGGAGCGGCTTGTAAAGACGTCTGTTTTTCTTGAAAAAATGAGCGATTTCAGGGCTTGTAGGTACAAGACTGATGCCTCTGTTTTTGACTTCTTCAAAAACGGCCTTTATAAATATTTCTTTAAAGCCTTGATCCAAGAGTTCTTGACACATATCAAATTTGGTTAAGAATATTTTACGCTCTTGCAAGGCGTATTCAATTCGGGCCATATTGTCCCCAACTTCTAATTCAAATTGTCTTAAAAAAGTATTGTCAACGATTTCTACTTGGTCTCTCATAGTTCCTTATTTATAATGGCACCTCTAGGGCTAAAATTTTAGTATTGGCTTTAATTGAAATCTCAAGTGATTCGCAATCCCATATTCCAAGGGCATCACGGACATTCAGTGTTTGGTCTGCTAAGGTAGCAGAACCCTCGACGACCATTAAATAAAGTCCTTGGCCGGGCCCAGACAGTGAAAAAGAATAATTTTGGTCGGAGTCAAATTCTCCCCAGTAGAAATAGGCGTTTTGATGAATCCATAGTTGATCCTCTTTTGCTGAATCACGAGGCACAACAATAGGAGACAACTCATTTTTTTTAAGCAGTGAAGCGATGGTTTTTTGGTCGTAACGAGGGCTTACGTTTTGACGATCGGGAAAAACCCAGATTTGAAATAATTTAAGCGGTTCGGTGTTGCTGGCGTTAAATTCGCTGTGCGTAACTCCTGACCCGGCGCTCATTACCTGAACCTCGCCCGGCATCACAGTGCCTTTATGGCCCATAGAATCTTCATGTAAAACGCCTCCACTCAGGGGAATCGTTACAATCTCCATATTGTCATGGGGGTGTTTGCCAAAACCCATTCCCGGGGCAATCGAATCATCATTGAGTACTCTTAGGGCGCCAAACTGAATGCGCTGCGGGTCGTAATAATTGGCAAAACTAAAGGAGTAATTTGCTTTAAGCCAGCCGTAATCCGCTGATCCTCTTGTATTGGACGGATATAAAATCTTTTTCATAGTTTTAAGCGTTCGCGATAGGTGGTTTTCAATAGATGATAAACAAAGACGCGAGACCACAAAGATAATCAATAAGGGGCAAAGTTAAATTTAAATGGAGGTAAGCCAATAAAAATCCATGACATTAAACGTTTATTTGATTCCGGGAATGTCTGCTGGGCGGGAAAGTTTCGAAGCCTTGACTTTACCGGACAACTGCTCGGCTACTGTTATTCCATGGTTGCTCCCCAAGGCAAAAGAGCCGCTTGCCGATTATGCCAAAAGAATGTTAGTGTCAGTAGAAACTCAGGCGCCCTTTGTACTCATAGGGGTTTCTTTTGGAGGAATAGTAGCTCAAGAGGCGTTAAATTTTTTAAGACCAAAGGCCCTTATTTTGATCTCAACCGTAAAATCGGATCTTGAAAAACCGACCTGGATGCGCTGGGCTTACAAAGCTCGGATTCATAAGCTTTTACCTTATTACATTGCAGGACACTTAGCGCACAAACCATTACATATGTTGCCAGATTTATGGCAAAAGCGATGGAAGCAATACGATTATTATCTGCCCATGCGCCATCCAGAATACTTGTCATGGGGGGTCGATCAAGTTCTGAAATGGAAAGGTCCTACCGATAATGCGGAGGTTCCATTATTTCATATTCATGGCGATTGCGACGATTTATTTCCGTTGAAAAATATCAAGGATGCCGAGGTGATAATCGGAGGGCCCCACATAATGATTTTGACTCATGCCAAAGCCGTGAGTAAGTTGTTAGCAAGAATTTGCCAAGAGCTTTAGATTCCGTAGATGATTGATTAATTTTAAGTCAAACTTTTTGATTTATGAATTTATTCAAGTGGCGCTATTTTATTTTATTGTTTTGTTTGTGTGGGGTTTTTCTGCTGATAGCCCAGCAACAGGTAGTCTCAGAAGACAACTGGCCTAATACGATTGAAGACTTTAACGATAGCCATTGGGTAACGACTCATCCTATTCCAACGGAAATGTCGTTTGCTGATGAGCCAGTGCCCTTGCATAATCCAGACATACAAGAGCGTATGGATCGTGAAATTTTAGTCAATGCGTATTGGCAATCTAATGCGTTTTTACTGATGAAGCGTACCCATAAATTCGGTCCACTGATCGATTCAATTTTGGCGGCAGAAGGCGTCCCTCTTGATTTTAAATATTTAGCGGTGATTGAAAGTGGTCTTCAGAATGCCAGCTCGCCGGCTGGGGCAAAAGGGTTTTGGCAATTTATGCGCTCAACGGCAAAAGAATTTGACTTAGAGGTAAACGCTAATGTGGATGAGCGTTTTAATCTGGTTTTGGCCACACAGGCCGCCGCGCGCTATTTAAAACAAGCGCGTGATGAGTTTGGTTCCTGGACTTTAGCGGCCGCTTCATACAATGCGGGGCGTGCAGGGATAAGACGTGAACTAACACGTCAAGGGGTTTCAAATTATTACGACCTCTTGCTCAATGAAGAAACAAGTCGCTATGTATTTCGCATTTTGGCAGTAAAGCGCCTTTTGGAGGAACCTCAGCAGTATGGTTTTCAATATAACAGTGATCATCTTTATCAGTGGATTCCCTCTCGAAAAGTTAAAGTTGATACAGCGGTCCGCGATTTTGTCGCCTTTGCCGAAAAATTTGGAATCAATTATAAAATTCTTAAGATTCATAACCCTTGGCTAAGGGAAGGACATTTGAACAATGCTTCTCGAAAAGAATACACCATCGATATTCCGTTGCCGGGATATTACTCAGCCCCATAATCAATAAACGTTAATCAATATAAATCGATGCCCTGATTTTCAGGCTCATAGGCTTTAAGGGAAGCAACTTTTTGGGTAAAATACTGAAAGTGTTTATTGTAAGAATCTTCATAGGGCAGGCCGTAATGATGCGTGAGTAAACGACTTACATTGATGATTTGTTTTTGATCGCTAAGCAGAAAGGTGGTCGGTAAGCCAAGGCTGTGCTTCATGCGCCTTATGATAAAACTGTGATCGTTTTCTTTTTCGTTGATAAAAAGTACCGTTATTTTGGGGTGCAATTTTTGTTTGATTTTACGAATGGTTTTTCTCGGCCCCCAAAACAAGACGACAAAGTCGATTTCATTGTAATTCTTTTGGACGATATCATTGAGTGCAGGAATTTCTCCGATACCAGGGGTGCACCAATCCGCATAAGTAATTAAATACATGGGGTTTTTAAAGTGGTTAAGATCAATGCGGCGACCCCCGAATTTTCGTACCCTGAAGTTATCTAGATAGCTTCCCTGGACCACATGTTCTACCAAAGAATCAAACAAGAATTGCAACCGCTGGTCGTCTTTGGCATATCGCGCCGCTCTAGAGGCCAGTCTGTAGGGGCGTATGTTCTTGCCAATAACTTCAGAGAAATATTCTATTTTGTCCCCATGCTGGCTGTGCAATGCAAGATTGACCTGAACAAGGTTCAGCAGAAAAAAGAGCAATACACTTTGTTTGAAGCAGTGCATTTTTAGTGGGCTATGAGGTTGTTATCCACTAAGATAAGAAAAATGAATTACCTCATGCGTCCACTGCGACCACCACGTGCAAATTGCTGTCTGGGTCCGCTGCCTTTTTTCATTTGTTGCTGCATCATTTTGATCTGATCCGTCAACATTTGTTGCTTGTCGAGTTTTTTTGCCTCTGAAAGTAGGCTTTCGGCTTCTCTTCTTCGTTGTTTTGAAAAAGCAATTCCCGCAAGATTAAGTTTAACCATGGCCATATCTGCAGACATGCTCAATCCAAGTTTTTCAGCCTTTTTAAAATATTTTTCGGCTTCGTTCATGTTGGTTTGAGAACACATTAGCCCATTGAGATAATTATAGTATCCCTGCTGTTTGCGCACTAAAGCACCTTCAGGATTTTTAATTCGGTCGAGCCAAACCTTTGCTCCTGGAAAATCTTGTTTGCGTAATTTCAGAAATGCCAAAAGAATCATTTCATTTTTGAAATAGAGAAAAACAAAGACACTGGCTAGAAGTAGGTACATAATTCCATTGCCGATGTGGCCTTGGAAAAACTCCCATACAGACCATGCTACTATAAGCGCGGTAAGAACAAGTTTGATATTTTTATGAAACATAATTCAATTTTTAGTCGTGTCAACCTATATACTTCATCGTATCAAGGAAGGGTTCAAAGGTAAAAATATTAGCGTATTTTTTGGAAACACTAAAGGATAAATAGAGGCAAATAATTTGCTCATTGGATTTGTACAAGTTAAAAATCATTGTATATTTGCACCCGACTAAAATAAAGCCTGCACACGAGGCAGCTAAACAGAAGATTTTAATAAGAGGAAATAATGAAAAGAACATTTCAGCCATCTAAAAGAAAACGCAGAAACAAGCATGGTTTTAGAGAGCGTATGGCTTCTGTAAACGGACGTAAAGTATTGGCTTCACGACGCGCTAAAGGCCGTAAGAAGTTGACTGTTTCCTCTGAACCGCGTCACAAAAAATAATGTTGATAAATCATAAATAAAAAAGGTGTTGTCTGTTGGCAACACCTTTTTTTTGTACCCTTCAAATTGTAATTTTATAACGGACTAACGCAGCTGAATTATGCCCAAAAACAAAGACATCAAATCTATTTTAATTATCGGCTCTGGCCCTATTATTATTGGCCAGGCATGCGAATTTGACTATTCAGGATCACAGGCCTTACGCTCTTTGAGAGAAGATGGAATTGAAACGATTTTGATCAATTCTAATCCAGCAACCATTATGACAGACCCAGTTATGGCTGATCATATTTATTTGTTGCCGCTGAACACGAAATCCATAGTCAAAGTTCTAAAAGAGCATCCTCAAATTGATGCAGTGCTTCCGACTATGGGCGGTCAAACAGCACTTAATCTTTGCATTGAAGCTGATGAAAAAGGAATTTGGAAAGATTTTGGGGTTAAGCTGATTGGGGTTGACATTGAGGCAATAAACATCACCGAGGATCGGGAACAGTTTCGCGAACTCATGTTAAAAATTGGGGTGCCCATGGCGCCACAAGCCACGGCTAATTCCTATTTAAAAGGAAAAGAAATCGCGCAAGAATTCGGTTTTCCTTTGGTCATCCGCGCATCCTACACTTTGGGAGGAGCAGGTGCGTCTATCGTTTATAAACCTGAAGATTTCGATGAATTGCTTAAACGTGGTTTAGAGATTTCTCCGATTCATGAGGTGATGATCGATAAAGCAATGATGGGGTGGAAGGAATATGAACTCGAGCTCTTGAGAGATAGAAACGATAATGTCGTTATTATTTGTACCATCGAAAATATGGATCCTATGGGGATTCACACGGGAGATTCAATCACCGTGGCTCCTGCGATGACCCTGAGCGATACGACTTTTCAGCGTATGCGTGATATGGCTATTATGATGATGCGCAGTATCGGTGATTTTGCGGGGGGTTGTAATGTTCAATTCGCGGTAAGCCCTGATGATAAAGAAGATATTATTGCCATCGAAATAAACCCGCGAGTGTCCCGCTCATCGGCTCTAGCCTCCAAAGCCACCGGTTATCCTATTGCCAAAATAGCGGCCAAATTAGCCATAGGCTACCATTTAGATGAGTTAGAAAATCAAATTACAAAAAGCACTTCAGCGTTATTTGAGCCGACCTTAGATTATGTCATAGTCAAAATACCACGTTGGAATTTCGATAAGTTTGAAGGCGCCGATCGGACCCTCGGTTTACAGATGAAAGCGGTTGGTGAGGTGATGGGTATCGGTCGATCGTTTCAGGAAGCCTTACACAAAGCCACACAATCGTTGGAAATTAAACGAAATGGCCTTGGTGCTGATGGAAAGAGCTATACTGATTATGAGCAAATTATAGATAAATTAACCCACGCCAGTTGGGATCGCGTATTTGTAATTTACGATGCGATCCAACTTGGAATACCGCTAAGTCGTATCCATGAGATTACCAAAATCGATATGTGGTATCTTAAGCAGTATGAGGAGCTTTATCTACTCGAAAAAGAAATTTCGACCTACACACTCGAAACGGTGCCAAGATCATTGGTATTAGAAGCTAAGCAAAAGGGGTATGGCGATCGTCAAATTGCACATATGCTTAAGTGTTTGGAGAGTGAGGTTTATCAATTGCGCGATCGGATGAATATTCAGCGTGTCTATAAACTCGTAGACACTTGTGCCGCTGAGTTCCAAGCCCAAACGCCTTACTATTATTCGACGTTTGAAAGTGATATTCAGACCCCCAATGGTGAGCGATTTGTTGCAAACGATAGTCCGGTTACTGACAAAAAGAAAATCGTGGTTCTAGGCTCAGGGCCCAATAGAATAGGGCAGGGAATCGAGTTTGATTACTGTTGTGTTCACGGGGTTTTAGCTGCGTCAGAGGTGGGTTATGAAACCATTATGATTAACTGTAATCCCGAAACGGTATCGACCGACTTTGATGTTGCTGATAAACTGTATTTCGAACCCGTATTCTGGGAGCATATATACGACATCATTCGCCACGAAAAGCCTGAAGGAGTCATTGTTCAGCTCGGAGGACAGACGGCTTTAAAACTAGCCGAAAAGCTGGACCGATACGGAATAAAAATTATTGGCACGAGCTTTCAATCGCTTGATCTTGCGGAGGATCGTGGAAGCTTCTCAAATTTGTTAAAAGAAAACAACATTCCTTATCCAAGATTTGGTACGGCGGAAACTACAGAGGAGGCATTAAAATTAAGTGATGAACTTGATTTTCCGCTTTTGATTCGTCCTTCTTATGTTTTGGGAGGGCAAGGAATGAAAATTGTGATAAACAAGCGCGAACTTGAAGAGCATGTCGTGGATTTATTGAGAAAAATCCCTAATAATAAGCTCTTACTTGATCATTATTTAGATGGTGCGATAGAGGCAGAGGCAGATGCTATTAGTGATGGTGAAGACGTTTATATCATCGGAATCATGGAACATATTGAGCCTTGTGGGGTGCACTCCGGAGACTCAAATGCGACCTTGCCACCATTTAACTTGGGTGATCTCGTACTGCAACAAATTAAGGACCACACAGTTAAAATTGCAAAAGCCTTAAACACTGTAGGGCTTATAAATATTCAATTTGCGATTAAAGACGACAAAGTGTATATCATTGAAGCCAATCCACGAGCCTCCAGAACGGTGCCGTTTATCGCCAAGGCTTATGGAGAACCTTATGTGAATTATGCGACCAAATTGATGCTGGGAACGCATAAAGTCAAGGACTTTACGTTTAATCCACAACTTGAGGGGTACGCGATCAAACAGCCGGTATTTAGCTTCAATAAATTCCCAAATGTCGACAAGAAATTGGGCCCTGAAATGAAAAGTACTGGGGAGAGCATATTGTTTATCGATAGTTTAAAAGACGATGAATTCTATGATCTCTATGCCCGAAGAAAAATGTATTTGAATAAATAATCAAATAAATGTACCCATTATGGTAGGGTTTTGACGGCTCTACGGGTTATAATACTAAAGAACAATTACTATGAAGAGATTTTTACAAATATTAGCCTTGGCGTTGGTAATAAATATATCCGCCAGTCTAAACGCACAGACCACATATAATTTAGATTGGGGTTTAAATATTAATGGTGCAGCAGCCTCGTTGACTATTGAGCCAGGAGACACGGTCGAATGGACTTGGGTCGATAATCTTCAGCACAATGTCGCAAGCACTGCTTCTGCGCAAGAGAGTTTTAATAGTGGATTGATTCAGGGTCAAGGATCAACATGGTCCTACACCTTTACTGAGGTTGGGGTGAATGATTATGTATGTACCCCACATAGTTCTTCTATGTTTGGTACGATAACGGTTGAAGAGGCTTTATCCATTGACGATAAATTCGCGAGAAATTTATCATTCACTCTAAGTCAATCTACAAATCGCCTGCGTATTCAGTCGTTAATGCAGATTGATGAGCTCGTGATATACAATCTTCTGGGTGTGCCACAAACACGCGTTAACGTGCGTGATCAATACGCTGAAGTAGACATGTCGTCTTTAGTTTCTGGAGTTTATTTAGTTAAAGCGACCAGCCAAAAGGCTCAAACCACCTTTAAGGTTGTAAAGCGATAAATAAACTTGATCCATGGGTCCTATGATTCTTTAAGGAATTTAGGATTCCTCCGAATCAGCATCCTGGGCCCGTCGCAACAATTTTTCATTTTGTTGTTTTGTGGCCTTTGCGCCTAGTTTTTTTAGTTTTTCGACGCGACTTACTAAGTTCCCCGGGCCGTCTGTGAGACGCCTCATGGCTTCTGAGTAAGAGCCTTTAGCGCGATCCATTTGATCGCCTACCTTGAGTAAATCCTCGCTAAGACGATGAAAGGCATCGTAAAGTCGCCCAGCCTGGGTAGCAATTTCTATCGCATTTTGTTGCTGTTTTTCATTAGTCCACATGCTGTCAATAGTACGTAATGTGGCCAAAAGTGTCGTCGGGGTGACAATGACGATATTTTTTTCAAAGGCACTGGTATACAAGCTATTATCGTGATTTAGTGCCAAGGCAAAAGCCGGTTCTATGGGTACAAAAAGAAGTACAAAATCTGGGCTTTCAATGTCGTATAACTCAAAGTAATTTTTGGCACTGAGTTGTTCGACATGCTTTTTGAGTGAATTGACGTGCTCTTTAAGGTATTTTAAACGTTCCTCCTCATCCTCACAATTGATAAAGCGTTCATAACTGGTGAGTGAAACCTTTGAGTCAATGATCATTCGTTTACCTTCCGGGAGGTGTAAAACCACATCAGGAAGAAGACGCTGGCCTTGATCATTAGTAAAGCTCTGTTGTACAAAGAATTCACGATCGCGCTCAAGTCCACTCTTTTCTAGAACCCGTTCTAGAACAAGCTCCCCCCAATTTCCTTGAAATTTACTGTCCCCTTTTAAGGCCTTGGTTAAATTGGTCGCCTCGCGACTCATTTGTTCATTGAGCTCGGTAAGTCCAATGATTTGCTGGCGCAAAGCCGCGTGATAATCAATATTGTCTTTATGTGTGGCTTCAACTCTTTTTTCAAACTTTTCAATTTTTTCTTGCAGAGGTTTGAGTAGGTGATCAAGGTTTTCTTTGTTTTGTTTGGTGAATTTTTCGCTTTTAGTCTCAAGTATTTTTTGGGCTAGGTTTTCAAATTCACTACTAAACTTCTTTTGAATCTCCTCTAAATCCTTTTTTTGATCGGCTAATTTTTGAGTCAATTGATCCACTGTAGATTCCGCGCGAATCAAGTCTTCTTTCAATAGCTCCCGCTCATTGCGATTTTGTTCTAGTTCCTGGGTTAGGTGCTGATTTTGCTGCTGTAACTGCTCAAGTTTTGTGCTCAGCGCAATATGATCTGACTTTCTTTTTAAATTCGAAAAGTAGCCCCCTAAAAAAAAGCCAGCCACTCCAACTAACGAAAAAAGAAATAACAACAATATATCGTTCATGGGGTATTATTAGAAATTAATGGTATTGAGGTAAAGATAATTAATCTGTGATGGAAAATCGCTTGGTTTTCCGGTCAAAACGTACCAAATCGCTTTGAAAAATTTTGTCCACCACCCCGTTATCGATTAATTCATCTGGGCTGCCCGTTGTAATTGTTCGATCAGTCACGCAAATCATTTGATCGGCTAGGTCTAGGGCTAACTCAATGTCATGTGTGGAGAACGCTATAGCCTTGTTGTGGTGCTGGGCCATATTTTTTAAAAGACGCAGAGTTTGGGCTTTATGGACCAGATCCAAATGAGTCGTGGGCTCGTCTAATAAAATGATTGGAGTGTCTTGCGCTAATGCTCGGGCAATTGCCACACGCTGCATTTGTCCGTCACTCAAAGTGCCGCATTTTTGATTGAGCAGTTCTGTGAGCTGCGTTGATTCAATGGCTCGCGCAACCGCATGGTGATCGTCCGGCCCAAGACTTCCCAACCAATTGGTGTAAGGAATGCGTCCGAGTCTAACGAATTCAAAGACACTCAGATGTTGTGAAAACTCTTTTTTGGTCAGGACAAGGGCGAGATATTTTGACTGAATAAAATGAGAAACCTCAGCTAGAGGTTGATTGTCAATTAGAATTGTTCCGTCAATAGGGGCTAATTGACCGGAGAGTGTATTGAGTAAGGTAGATTTTCCAGAACCATTGGGACCAATTATTGCAGTAAGTTGTCCAGGGACTAAGGTAAAATTGACCC